>JAQBHN010000130.1:0-5654 GCA_032127635.1 Nitrososphaerota archaeon | reverse complement strand
GGACAGCAGGGCGCAGAAGGACAGCAGGGCGCAGAAGGACAGCAGGGCGCAGAAGGACAAACCAATGAATCGTCTTCAACTGATGAAACAAAAGCCAGCTAAGTTTCTAATTCAATCATTTATACGGTAATTATGACAAAGGTAATGATTCATGGCTGCAAAACGTGACTATTACGAGGTTTTAGGTGTCACAAAAACATCCTCTCCTGATGAAATCAAACAACAGTATAGAAAATTAGCGTTAAAATTCCACCCTGACCGTAACACTTCTTCAGATGCTGGAGAACATTTTAAGGAAATTTCTGAAGCATATGCAGTTATTTCAGATCCCAAAAAAAAACAGGTCTATGATCAACACGGTCATGCTGGTGTTGATGGAAGATATTCTAGCGAAGATATTTTTCAAGGAGCACAGGGAGGAGGGGGGTTTGATAATATTTTTGAATCGATCTTTGGTCGTGGAGGAGGAGGATTCGGTTTTAATCAACAACAACAAGGTTCTGATCTTCTCTATGAGGCCCATGTGACTTTAGAGGATGTATTGCATGGCAAAAAAATGGAAATCAATTTACAAAAACAAATTCAATGTGATATTTGCAACGGTTCAGGTGCCAAACCAGGCACTAACAAGAAAACATGTGGAACATGCAATGGCCAAGGACAAGTCAGGCAAACTCGTAATATGGGATTTGCCTCATTTGTTACTGCTGCACCTTGTTCTGCCTGTAGAGGTCAGGGATCTATAATTGAAACACCATGCAGTGAATGCAAGGGACAAGGAAGGAAAAGAGGTTCCAAAACCGTAACGTTTGAGATTCCCCCGGGAATAGATTCAGGAGATTACACTGTGTCCGGAGAGGGAAATGAAATTCCTGACGGAGTAAACGGTGATTTGATTGTCAGAGTGAGAGTACAACCGCATTCAAAGTTTAATCGAGACGGAAAAGATATTTTTTATGATCATGATGTTTCTATGGTTGATGCTGCTTTGGGATGTGAGATCACCGTTCCGACTTTGGAGGGAAAAGAAAAAATTAAAGTCGATGCTGGCAGCCAACCAAATACCATTATCAAACTAAAAGGAAAGGGCGTCACTCATATCAATTCTAGGGGAAAAGGGGATCAGTTTGTAAGAATTGTAGTGAACGTTCCTAAAAAACTCAGCAAACATCAAAAAAATCTTTTAGACGAATTTAGAAAAACCAGTGATTGATGATAAAAAATGAAAATTGCGTTAGATGTTGACGGCGTACTTGCCGATGTTATAGTATCCTGGCTGAATTATAGTAACTCTGTCAGGCCTGAAATTGCCAAACACCAGATAACCAGTTGGGAATTCTGGAGTGAATTTGAAATAGATCGTTATGATTTTTACAATGAACTTAGCTCTTGCTGGAAAAATTGGATGCAAATCCCTGCCACTGAAAAAAATTTATCATCCGTGACAAAATCCCTCGCCGATATTGGCCAGGTGGATATTGTAACTGCCAGAGAACGTTCCACTGACTCTTTTGTAAAATCTTGGCTGGATCATCATGATATCGAATATGATAACTATGTATCGGTAATTGACGGTCCTATGAAAGCTGATTTGGACTATGATGTGTTTATTGATGATTCTCCATTAAATGCAGAACGATTCCTTAAAAATAACAAAAAAGTAATTCTGTACTCACAACCGTGGAATCAGCACGTTTCTGAAAATAAAATTCATCGAGTCTCAAATCTTTCAGAGGCAATAGAAAAAATAAAACTCAACTAGCTTTTTTCAAATTTTCTAATGCTAACTTGATGACCGTTTCTAATATGCGCGGCATGCGTCACATTCACCAATTCACCAATTTTGTCCTCACTGTAGAATTTAGTGCTGTAGCGTCCCAAAATCTTCTTACAATTTGCACAATATACTTCTCTGAATTCCATTCTATCACCTGATTAATCTGGTATGGCTGTTTCATGGTATAATAAAGAAACTTATTCTGGATTTCAAAATTTTCCAATGCGGGAGTCACCCAGCCTGGTCAAAGGTGTAAGGTTCAGATCCTTATCTCTTAGGAGTTCGTGGGTTCAAATCCCACTTCCCGCATCTATCAACTTGCATTTTCCAATTTCTTTTTGATGTTTTTTAACAGAAGGCTGTTTATTGTCTCGCCAGAAGCTTTACCCCTTAGTTCTTTCATGGCAATTCCCATTAACGGTCCAACCGCCCTTTCTTTCTGATTTCTAATTATCCCTTCATTTTTCTCTACTATGTCTGCAATAATTTTTTCCAGTTCTTCTTCATTGACAGATTCAATTGATGCATTTTTCATTGCTTCTTCTGCAGTCTTTGATCTTCCAGACATGATATTTTCAAATATTATTTCAATCGACTCTTTAGCAATTTTCCCACCTTCTAACAAACTGAATAATTTGAGAATTTCCTCATTTTTTAGCAAATCCGGATTCAAGCCACTTCTTTCCAAATTTGTAATCGTTGAACAAAGAACTGATGCAACAAATGTGGGGTTGGTTTTAATTTTTTCAACAATTTTTTCAAACAATCCAATATACCGTGAATCGAAAATTTGCTCAGCTAACTGTGGATTAAGTTTGTATTTTGTTTCTAGTTCTCTGATGGAATCATCCCATGATTTTGGAATGTTTTCTTCTGCCTCCAATAGCTCGTTCTTTGTGATGATTATTGGCGGAATGTCTGTTTCAGGATACATTCTAGCTGCCCCCGGTCTTGGCCTGAGAAATTTTGTTTCCCCCGTCTGAGTAGCCAATCTGGTATCTATCGGTATTCCATGATTTTTGATATGCTCGATTCTTAAAATAATTTGATCAACAACTGTGTGGATTTTTTCCTCAGGCGACGCTAAAATCAAAAAAGCATCATTTTCATTAATATTTGAAAATTTCTTTAATTTTTCCAAGTCTGCCTCTTCCACTCCGTAGTTGGGCAATTCATCTGAGTGAAAAACTCCTCCTATTCCAAAGAATCTGACCAGCTCTGCCACCTCTTTCCCCAACCTTATGCCTTCGTAGGGTGAATATCCGAACATTTTAGCCATGTTTCTAAACGTAATTGCCATGATTTTCTGATTTTTCTTCAAGGCGGACTGAATAATTTTTGATTTGCATTCTGAAAACAATTCTGTAACGTCCTTGCCATCCTCCTTGTCATAGATCCAATTTTTTTCTTGAATTTTTTCTGAAATTTTTAACAAACCGTGCTGTCTTTTGGCTTCATATTCTACGACCTTTTCTAACTGATCTAACTGTTGTACCCCTTTTACTTCAATTACAACTCCTCCTCCGTCTTTTATTGATACGTTGACATCCTGTCTTATGGATCCCAGTCCTCTTTTTACTTTTTTTGTGCTCCTCAAAATTCTTCCAAGCGTCAGTGCAATTTTTTTAATCTCTGACAATTCAACTTCAAAAGGCTCCGTTGCAATCTCAACTAAAGGAATTCCCAGGCGTTCTAGGCCAAATTTTCTTACAGAGCCCTCGTCTCCCAAATTTTTGGCAGCATCTTCTTCCAAGCAAACTGATTGAATTCCTATCTTTGTTTCCCCTGCATTGAAAAATCCCCCCTGGGAAATCAACATGGTGCGTTGAAATCCGGTTGTATTGGAACCGTCAATCACTGTTTTTCTCATCGGATAAATCTCACTAAAAATATTTGATTTTAAAGCGGAAGAGATGATCAGTGCAATTTTCCTTGCATCTTCATCTAGTTCATGTGGCGGCTCTTCATCCTGTTCAACCAAACAACTGCTTTCATCGTTTGCATAATACACTATTGTCTTTGATTTCGTGCTTTCAAACAGTGCCGCAGGATCAAACTCTCCCAATTCACTTTTAGATGCACGCAATTTTCTTTGAAATTTCATTGAATATTCGTCAGACTCTGTTGGACTGCAGTTGCAAAATAATTTCTTGTTTGTTGCTAGCTGTTGATGGATTTCCAATCCTACCTTGACGCCTACGTTTTTTATCGTAAATTCCTCCATGCTGACACCTGATTATGTTGAAAATTCCGATGCAATTCTGTTGAGCATGATTTCTTTAACTTCTTCACGATTTTCAGCGTTTCCTGTAGCCCACATTGCCTTTACCAATGCGATTTCCGGAATCATGTTTTCTAGAGGGATTATTCCCAAATCAAGAAGATCCCTGCCGCTCTCGTAAACTGTCATTCTCACTCTGCCGTCTATGCACTGTGAAGTCATTCCCATAAAGATGCCTTTTTCATCTGCCATTTTTACTGCCGGATACATGTTTTTCCCGACATGTCCTAATCCGGTGCCTTCAAAAATTATTGCTTTGTATCCCGCATCTATGATGTTTTTCAACATGTTTGGATCGTACCCTGGATGATACTTTACCAGGGCAACCTTTTCATTTATTTTTATTTTGGGGCTGTATTTGTTAGTTGTAAAAAAATCGTCTTTCATGTTGTTGTGAATTTCATCATTTACGATTAAAAATGCAGGATCATTTCCCACTGTTTGAAATGCCCCTCTCTTGCTTGTGTGGTTTTTTCTTACCCTTGTTCCAATATGGCAAGCAACTGCTTCGTCGTTTTCATCTTGGTGCATTGCTATGTAGATTCCGTTTGTCTTACATTCTGTGAGGAACTTTACAGCTCCGATTAGATTTAGTGCGGCATCTGATGATGCACGATCCGATGATCTCTGTGAACCGACTAGTGCTATTGGAATTGGAAAACCTGCCAATGAAAAAGAAAGATAGGACGATGTGTAGTGCATGGTATCTGTACCGTGGGCAATAATAATTCCGGAATAATCAGAATTCGGATATCCGTTCACTGTCTGAGCGATTTTTAGCCAATGTTCAGGCATAATGTTTTCGGAATATTCTGAAAACAACACCTTGGTGTCTATGTTTGCAATTTTAGACAGCTCAGGAACCGACGAATTTAATTCCTCGGCAGTCAATACTGGCGTGACTGATCCAGTCCTGTAGTCAATTTTACTTGCGATTGTACCCCCGGTTGACAATAATAAAATATTTGGCAGCTTCTCATTCTTTACAACCTTTTCACTTTTCTCGACGATTTTTTCTGGAGTCGGACCTTTCACAACTTTTTCAATTTTGGCAATCTCTAAGCCGATGTTGTATCCGCTCTTTAATTTTAAAACGATATGCTTGTCATCACTGTGTTCGTATCTGGGCATTACAATTCCTGAATAGGTGATATCAGCTAGAATTTTTACGGAATCCCCGATTGAAATTTTGTTTGTCTTTAGAAATTCTAACGAATTTCCATCGTATCCTGTATATTCTGGCATTTATGGGGATTAGATTCGTTATTTTATTAAAACTACCTGTAATAGGAAGCAACCAATTTATCGCCTATCTTGAGGTCTTTTTGTTCCCTTACTTTCTTTACTGCTTCCTCAAAGTGTTTCATGGTTACCTTGGCATCGACATCGGGCTTTTCAATATCCTTTACATCCGGATGTGAATCCAAGAACTCGTGAATTACCAGGGACACTGCAGTATTGGCAATTGATGCTGTATCTGCACCGCTGAGTCCGTCAGTCAGATCTGACAGTTTTTCGAAATTGATATGTTGAGGATCATTTTCATTAGTAATCGTTGGAATGGATGCAGCATTAATTTTCAAGATGCTCTTTCTG
>JAQBHN010000129.1:0-17367 GCA_032127635.1 Nitrososphaerota archaeon | reverse complement strand
CTTTCCCATCTCGTCGACTTTGGCATCTAAAATCATGATGATATATCCCAATTCAGCATTAATCATGCTCTCGTATTTCTCTTTGAGGATGTTTGTCCCGGCCTTTTTGAGTGCGGTTCCAAACAAGCTAGGTGGTATCCTGACGACATCAACTAGAGTAGATATAGAAAACAAATGTACAGTTTTTCTCGAATTTCAATTTATGAATGTTTAGGTGATTTTAGGCTTGAATTTTCAAAGATTTTGCATATTTCACAAATAACTGCAAATTTCTTTTGGTCTCTGACTTATGTTTAAATAAAGTAAACTGACTTTTTGAGCAATGGTTGGCATCGATCAAGTTCTTGAAAAACTCAGCACCGTAATTGATCCTGATTTGAAAAAGGATATCGTGTCAATGGGCATGATTAAAAATTTGGAACTAAACGATGGTAACCTGAAATTTACTTTGGAGCTAACCACCCCCGCGTGTCCGTTCAATGTCGAAATTGAAGACGATGTTAGAAAGGCAATTGCGGAACTTTCTGATTTGAAAAACTTTGATTTGAAAGTCACTGCCAAGGTAATGGAGGGACGCTCACTTGATGATGACACCAGTATGAAGACTGTCAAAAACATTATCGGTGTTGCAAGTGGAAAAGGCGGCGTAGGAAAATCAACTGTTTCTTTGAATTTAGCTTTGGCGTTATCTGAATCGGGGGCAAAGGTCGGTCTGCTGGATGCCGATATTTACGGCCCTAGCATTCCGCTGATGCTTGGAATGAAAGGCGGCTCCATGGAAGTTGAGGATAACAAACTTCAACCTGCAGATTCCCATGGATTGAAAGTTGTATCGTTTGGTTTCTTTGCAGATCAATCAAACCAAGCTGCAATTTACCGTGGCCCGATTATTTCCGGAATTTTAAAACAGTTCCTAGTTGATACAAACTGGTCTGACTTGGATTATCTTATTGTGGATCTTCCTCCCGGCACTGGTGACATTCCGTTAACACTTGCACAGACAATTCCGATTACCGGAATACTTGTTGTCACAACGCCGCAAGATGTTGCAAGCCATGTTGCAGTAAAGGCGGTCTCAATGTTTGAAAAACTAAACGTTCCAATTATCGGGGTTGTTGAAAACATGTCCCATTTCATTTGTCCCAACTGTGATGAAAAACACTACATCTTTGGCGAAGGCGGTGCAAAGAAAATCAGCGAGCAATTTAACATGCCGTTCCTAGGTGAAATTCCGTTAAATGCCGGAATCATGTCTGGATCTGATTTGGGAAAACCAATTATGATTACCAACCCTGATTCTCCAAGTGCGATTGCTTTTAGAAAGAGCGCAAAAAATATTGCGGCACAATGCAGCATACTTGCGGCCAAACTTCGAGATGAAATGGCATCTGAAAGCACTGGCGAGGAGCCATCGCCAGAGGCAAGTACCAACTAATCCCGATTCCTGTGAAACTGCCAAATTCGTTGAGAGAGCAAATGAAAACCCCTCTGGGGATACTGTTGCCTGAGAGCCAGGCTGACAAAAGCAACATCGAAAAATATCTCACAAAAGACTCGTATGTAATCACAGTTGGCGACAGGACTACGGAAAAAATGATGGGCTTTGACTTGGTTCCGTCATTGCAAATCGTTGACGGCCAGGAGAAGAGGGAAAAAAGAGAGCCTCCAAAATTATCCAACGCGACGGAACTGACGGCGGATAACCCTGCTGCGGAAATAACTCCTCAAAGCGTTGCCATGATCAAAAAGGCATTCACACTACAAGGCCCTGTCAGACTTTTTGTAAACGGGGAGGAGGATCTTTTGGTGCTGCCTGCATGCATTCATGCACCTGAAAATGCCGTTGTCCTGTATGGCCAGCCAAATCAGGGACTAGTAATAGTGAGAATAACTCCAGAAATTAGAAATAAAGTACAAAGACTACTTGATTTAATGGAATAATTGGGGAGTGATGAGACGGTGGCTGTATGATTGGTGATTACCCCACTTAACCTTCTGACCTCATTTATTCATAATTTTACGGAACCAAAATACACCAAATTTTGCACAACAGTTGACATTTGAAGATAAACACGGATTTCATCACGTACTGGTGTGAAGCTCGACCCTGAACTTTCATTGCAGATTTTGGAAAAAGTCGGAGTTTACTCCAACCGCTTCTCAATCTCCGAACCCAGAATTCTCCTAACTACAAAGGATGTGTTGGATGCCCCAAAAGAGATGACTGAGGGCAGGAGGACGTCTGCTTACAAGTACTACGGGGTATCGTATTTGCAACACAATCTTGTATTCCTTAACGTGAGAAAAATTCCTGACGAGAAGACTTTGGAGAATACGATAGTTCACGAATTGATTCACATGCGATTTCCATATCTTGCCCACGGCAAAAGATTCAACAAGCTGGTAAGGCAGGGACTGAAGGGAAAATCATTTCCGCCATACCGAAAAAGAAACAAGATCTCCGCTATTTGATTTATATTTCCCAGATTTGGGCAAGCTGAGTATACCCATGGAAATTCCGGAAATTCTGCCATTTATTGCAGCAATTGCATCATTTTTAGTCGCCGGTGGCTTGGTATTTTGGATTACAAAACAACCTGCAGGGACTCAGGAGATGATGGACATATCAAATGCCGTCAAAGAAGGTGCTGCAGCATTTTTGAAAAGAGAGATGAAAATTATTATTCCTGTCGCAATAGCGCTGACCATAATTATTGGCGTATTTCTTAATTTCTCTAATGCCGTTGCATTTGCAGTAGGTGCAACATTGTCTGCAGTTGCAGGAGTTATTTCGTTGAAAATTACAGTCAAGGCAGCAGTCAGAGCTGCAAACCTGAGCGGTTCTGGTCTTGGAAAGACCTTTGCCATGGCTTTTAGAGGCGGAGCTACAGTTGGACTTGCAGTTCCGGCAATGGCCCTGGTGGCAATTACCGGCCTTTATCTGATTTATCCTGACCCAATCACCATTGCAGGTGTTGGAATTGGGGCAAGTCTAATCGCATTATTCATCAGAATCGGGGGCGGCATCTTCACAAAGGCAGCAGACATGGGCGCTGACTTGGTAGGCAAAGTCGAGGTAAATATTCCTGAAGATGATCCTAGAAATCCTGCAACCATTGCAGACAATGTGGGGGACAATGTTGGTGATGCGGCAGGAATGGGCTCTGATGTTTATGAATCTTATATTGTTACAATTCTTGCAGCATTGTTAATTGCGGCATTAATCGGCGCGCCAAACTTTTTCCTTTACCCGATACTCATCGGCTCTTCGGGAATGATTGCATCAATCATTGGCGTTGTAATTGTCGGCTCAAAAAATGTCACAGATGTTATGAAGCCGCTTAACCGCTCGTTCTATGTTTCAGCATCAATTGCAATAGCACTAAACTATGCCTTTATCATGTACTTCATTGGAGAGTCTGCCACATCATATGCCTTGTTTGGCTCCACTGTCATCGGTGTCATTCTTGTTCCTGTGATTCAAAAAATTACTGATTACTATACCAGCTATAAACAAAAACCAGTTCAAGAAATTGCAGACTCTGCAAAATGGGGCTATGCATCATTGACATTAATGGGAATTATCAAGGGCATGCAATCCACTGGACCGTTCATGATTGCGCTAGTAGTTGCAATTATGGTCTCCTACAGCATCGCATCAAGTGCCGCTCCTGAAGGCGCAGACCCAGTACTCTATGGAATATTTGGCACTGCAATGACTGCAATGGCAATGCTGAGTTTGGCAGGAATTGTTCTGAGCATTGACGCGTTCGGTCCAATCGCAGATAACGCGGGAGGCATTGTTGAGATGACCGGAATGGGCGAGGAGAACCGCAAAGTTACCGATGAGATTGACGCCGTAGGAAACACGACAAAGGCTGTTACCAAAGGCTTTGCAATTGCCAGTGCCGCATTGGCTGCCTTGGCGATGATTCAGGCATTTCAATTTGAGGCAGCACATGTTTTCGCAGGCGTACTAGTATTAGATTACAGCTTGACAAATCCATCAATCATAGTCGGATTACTGATTGGTGGCTTGATTCCATTTATCATTACAGGCCAGCTCATCAACGGCGTATCGCGCGCTGCAGGAAAAATGGTTGACGAGGTCCGACGTCAATTCAAGGCAGATTCTGGAATTCTTGCAGGAACCTCAAAACCAGACTATGCCAAATGTGTGGACATTGCCACTGTCGCATCAATTAGAGAACTATGGAAGCCAGCTATCGTCGCAATCACTGCTCCAATCCTTTTGGGAATTTTATTAGGTCCGACTGCAGTTGCAGGATTATTGATGGGTGCAGTAGTGACCGGAATCTTGCTTGCATATCACTTGGCAAACACCGGCGGCGCATGGGACAACGCAAAGAAGCTAATTGAAATGAAGGGCGAAAAAGGCTCTGAAATACACAAAGTTGCAGTTGTCGGCGATATCATCGGTGATCCTTACAAGGACACAGCAGGCCCTGCACTCAACACTGTTATCAAACTGCTAAACACGATTGCAATAGTGTTCGTATCCGCGTTTGTCGCAATACTTGCCATCTAATCTTCGACGATTAGCGTCATATCCAGTTCGTCAATCTGATCCTGAATTGCCTTTCTCAGGGTGATGTCGTGTGTGTTGCAGAATTTGAAATAGTTGTCAGATGTTTGGAAGCATCCGCAGATCCATTTTGTTTTCTTGTCCCCTTCAACTGTCCACCTTGAATATTTGTTCTCAGACATGCTGGTTCTAGATTGCTTTGTCTAAAAAATATGATCATAAATAAAAAGGAAAAAAATGTTTAAGGACAGCCTTCCATCTTCTGGATAAAGTAGCCTTTTTCCTTAATTGCCTTCTCTACAGGCTCTGGTGCACCCTGTGAATGGCAGAATGTACATTCGTTTGTAGTCATTTCTGATTCCCCTTCACCGACTGATTGCAACCACTCTTTGCCGTATGTGATGGCCTTGGTGTGGTCTTTTTCACCCGTAATTACATCAAAGTGCATGGTATGACCGTCTGCTGCCTTGACATAAGTGTCGTATACGTGAATTTCCATGAATTCAATTGGAAAAAGGGGTATTTAATTCAAAACACCCTGTCAAACGCGGACGGCGTGATGACGATGTCACTTGTGACAACACACCGTTCCACTGATAAGTGATGCCGGATTGATTACATCAATGACTAAAACAACACTTCTGGCAATTTTCACAGTCGCCGTATTACTTACAGGCACTATTGCAGGACCGATGGGATTGATTCAATCAGCTGACGCGCTAAAAAGCAAAGGCACATCTGCAAGTTCAATTAATTCAAGCAAGGTCTGCGGCGATAGGCTGTGTTCTGAACCTGCAACAGAAAAAAAACCTGCTGAGGAAAAAAAGAAAGAACAGGTAAAAGCCGAAAAGAAAGCAGAGACTGCTGAAAAAGCCAAGGAAGTTCCAACAAAAGATAAAAAATCTGAAACGATGGAGGCAGCCAAAGTACAATCTACATTGAAGGTACCAAAAACTGTCACTGGTGTAATCACATCCGTACAAGATCCTGGTCAGGGGCATGAATCCCACCAATTAGCAATAATTTTGCCTCCGACTGACAATACCTATAGGGGCTATCTGACTTATTCTGCATCTGAGAATGTTCAGCTCGTGGCGTTACATGGCCCTCTAAAGAAAGGCATGGACAAAGGACAGGCGATTTGGAGCACTGATGGCAAAACAAAGTTTGGTTTGACATTTGTGGATAATGAGAATTCCGCAGGTGTGTGGCAGTTTTCAGGAAATGCAATAGCAGTACATACAAAAAATTCTGAGCCATTTACGGTAGTCTATTCTGTTACCTACAATGAAATTGCAAAAGAAAGTGAGCGAATTATCCGAGGGACGATGACCTCATCACAGGATCCTGGACTTGGACATGAGTCACATCAGCTTGCACTATTGTTGGCACCTGGTGACGTGTCATATGCTGGATATGTAACATTTGACGCGTCTGAGCCGGTTCAGATTGTAACTCTCATAGGTCCAATGAAAAAAATTGATCTTAGAGGGGCACCTAGTTGGACTCCTGATGGAGAAACATACTACGGATTAGTGCTGATCCCTGCAAAATCTTCTGGGTCTGCTACTTTTTCAGGCAATGCCGTGGCTTTTCATAGCATGAAGGACACTCCATTCACTGTAAGCTACTCTATGGTACTTACAAAATAATTTTTTTTATTTTTGATATTATGACATTTTCAAAAATCTGGTGCAAGCAAAATGATTTCGACTCAGACCCCTTCCACCGTTTTCTTGATTGCAATCATTCTGACTGGCAGTATGGACATTGGAAATTTCTCAAATACTGATGTCCTCTGGATCTATTCTTATACCCAGTAATTCTATCTCTGCTGTGATCAAACCTCTTTTACTGTTGTTTTCAATTTCAATCCTGTTTCTTTCAGTGATGGTATCCCCCGCAAGCGCCGATATTCTGCCTCCAAAAAAACAGACCAGTTTTGGCATATCTGGCGACGACATAGTTTGTGAAAGTGGGATGTTCAAAGTTATCAAAGCCAGTACAAATTCAGTATCATGTGTGAATGTCAAGAGTGTCTCAAAACTACTGTCTCTCGGATGGGCGAAATCCGTTGATGAGAGTAAACTGCGTGACGCCCTGTTAAATCTGAGCCTTCCTACTGGAACAATCAACCAATTGATCATAACCCCTATATCTTCTGATTTTGGCAAACAATCCCCCAAAACATCTGTTGGCAGCTATGACTATGTGTTTGATGTGTGTGCTACCACCCAAACAATCGTATCGCCATCCGTACTCATTCGCTCTGACAGTGAGGCAAAACATTACGAATTGCCTGAGACTGTCACGGCAAATTCGTGTGTAACCAGTGCTGTTGTAATCAAGGCCTCAAACCCTGACTCTATCACTGCAACCTTGCAAAGCAAGGGCGACGTCTCCAAAGTTATCTTGCTCCTTTCAGAAAAAATAGAATCCATTAGAACGCAGCTCAACGATGCCAAAAAATCTTTTGGAACTGAAAACAGTGACAAGAATACTGGAAGCAGCAAGATAGTTGAATTAAGAAAACAGCTCAACGATGCAAGAGAAGAACTCAACAAATTTTACTTTACGCTTTATTCTTCTGAAACAACAAAATTTGTCCCTGAAAAACTATCCTTCTTGGGAACTCCGATTGAAGGAGAGTCTGCAACCAAAATATCCGTAAGCCCGTCAGTCTCTTCTCCAGATTCGTACAATGTGTTCTTTGAGGCCTGTGCCGGAACGAAGCAAGTCAGACTGCCCGTAATATCAGTCTCGTCTGACTTTGAAACCGTTCATGTGAACATGGGTGAAAAAATAGCGCCCAATTCCTGCCAGATGAGTTCGGTAAAAATTACTGCGACTGACCCTGAAACCGTATCTGTAAAGCCCGTCGGCAACTCTGATTCTTCTACACGCGCAGATGATCTTGAGGTGAAGATAGGTGCTCTTCAAAAGCAGCTGACGTCTGAAAAGCAATCACTAAAGACATTGATTCACGACCCAAAAAGACCTGATAATTTTAACGAGCAGCTCTCAGCACATGTGGACAAGATCACTGAACTAAGGAACAATGTAATTTCTGCAAAAGCAGAACTGAGCAAAATACTGTATCTGACTTATCGATAAAACCGCAACCCTCTGATCTGGAAACCAAAATCCGCCGCTATGAAATAATTTAGTTGTTCAGAGATGCAGTGACAAGACATTGTGAATATGTGATCATCTGTCGTAAAGTTAAATTGAGCGTGAAAGGCAGACGGTGTGTGACAATTCCCACACCTGACAATATTAGAAAGTTTGAAGAATCATGTGCAAAGCTGTCAGAAGAAAGCAATGTCCGACATGTCGGCGTGATAAATTCACTCGGAAGACTGATTGCGGGAGGCTTCAAAAAAGGATTTGCCCCGTTACTGGAAAGCGAGAAAATTGCAATGACCTACATGCAGATGCAGCTGGATTTCAAAATGAGGCAGGAACTGGACGATATACTTGGACCCATTGACTACATTGCATCAAGGAGGACAAAGCAATTGATCATAAGTGTCCCTGTTGGAAGCAACCTTGTGGTTATTTTGGCAGAGCCCGATGCCGATGACAAAGAAATCATCAAAAAGGCCGAGAAATTATTTGACGACATTGTCATATCGACTGTTTAAATTTCAGAACATGCGCAAAAGAACTGGCAGGATTTGATATTTTTTGGGACTACATCTATTTAGAAAATCACCGAAAAAACCGGGCGAGTCGCCCGGAACTATCGTGTATGTCGGGGATGCGACAAACGAGAAAATACATCTTGAGCTGATCACTTATGACAATGCCTCGTTTTCTGAAAAGGAAATCTCGGTTGACGACATTTCTGACATTGAGGAAAAGCCGGGAATAAAATGGCTGAACGTCACCGGAATCCACGACCCCGAACTGATACAGAAAATCGGAACGCAGTTTGACATACATAAGTTGGTTTTAGAGGACATTGCAAACACTGCTCGGCACGCAAAGATTGAGGAGTATTCCGAATCCCTTTACCTCGTGCTGAAAATGTTCTATGTCGATTCCAGCAACGAAATCAGGATGGAGCATATCAATTTGATTTTAAAAAAGAATCTGGTGATTTCTTTTCAGGAGTCCAGGGGAGACGTCTTTGAACCCGTCAGAAAGAGAATACGGGAAAGGAGGAAGAAAATTTACGAAAGCGATTCTGATTACCTGTTTTACGCGTTGATTGACGCAGTTGTGGACAACTACTTCACCATACTGCATAAAATCGGGGAACGCATCGATCTCTTGAAAAAATCAATCACACACAACGCGCACAAAGAGGATCTGCTTGTTCTTGACACGCTTCACAACGACGTTCTGATCATAAAAAACTCCATTTCGCCTTTGGACAACCTGTTTAAGGAACTGGAGGACTATGAATCCCCGCTGATACGGGAATCAAACTCCATCTATTTTCGAAACCTTCAGGACCACATTACCCAAGTCCTGTCTTCCATCACTGCCGTAAGTGACAAACTGTCGTCGATGAACGACTATTACCTTTCAGTACTGTCCAACAAAACAAACGAAGTTATGAAGACACTGGCCTTGGTTGCCACAATCTGCGTGCCGATTACTGTCATTGCCGGCATCTACGGGATGAATTTTCAGTATATGCCCGAACTGTCCTCCCCGATAGCGTACCCCATAGTTTTAGGTGCGATGGTCGGCGTGGGGCTATCCCTTTATGGGTATTTTAGGAGGAAGATGTGGGTTTGATGATCAGGTACTGCTTCATTCTGTTGTTTTTCATCGGTTTTTCTGCTTCCGCCGCATATGCGCAAACATTTGA
This sequence comes from Nitrososphaerota archaeon, assembly GCA_032127635.1. Taxonomy (GTDB): domain Archaea; phylum Thermoproteota; class Nitrososphaeria; order Nitrososphaerales; family Nitrosopumilaceae; genus Nitrosopumilus. Next base: position 7,999 of record JAQBHN010000129.1, on the reverse strand, counting down.
CGATGCGCCACTGCTTCAAAACGCGCAAAAATTTCTTGAGGACAAGCAATACGAGAACGCAATTATCGAACTAAACAAAATCCTGGAGTCTGACCCGGACAGTGTCAAGGCTTTGAATGAAAAGGGAAAGATTCGCCTGATTCAGGGCAAATATGTAAAGGCGCTGCAGAATTTTGAAAAGACGCTGGAGTTTGAACCTGACAATACCGTCGCGTTAAACGGGCTGGGAGTGTCGCAATTCAATCTCAACCAATACGATGACGCGCTGGACTCCTTTAACTCTGTTTTAAAAATTGATTGGACCAACACGCCCGCACTTATCGGAAGTGGAAATATACTGTTTAAGCTGCAACAGTACGATGACGCTATACTGTTTTTCAACATCGTGTTGGAGAAGGAGCCAAGCAACATCCCTGCGCTGATTGCCAAGGCAAGCTCGCTGTCTGCCATGAACCAATATGCAGAATCAATTGATTTGCTGAACAGCGTGATCAAACTGGATTTGGATAATGCGGAGGCGTTAAACGAAAAAGGCCTGGTGTATCTGGCACTGGAAGAGTATGACCTGGCAAGGGATGTCTTCAATGACGTGATAGAGGTGGATGGAAACAACGTATCTGCAACACTTGGATTGGCTGAAATAAATTTCAGAGAGGACAAGTACATCAAAGCGGAGCAGCTCTACGACAAGGCATTGCTGCTGGATCCTGATAGCTTGGATGGGCTGATAGGAAAGGCCAATGTCCTGGAAAGTCTGGGGCGTAGCGATGACGCACTGAGGTACTTTGACGAGGCTTTGGAGGTGGATCCTGATAACTTGGAAGCGTCAAGCGGTCGAGACTCTGTTTTAAATCGCGATGTAAATGACTCGCTGGATCTTATTCTGGTAATCACAATTATTGGCAGTGTGACCTCCGTTCTCTCCTTTGTTCTGGTGATGATGAAGATCAAGGAAAATAGAAAACTGCAGGAAAGAGTGCTGATTGCCGACGAGCAGATCGAGGAGCTCGTTGACAAATTCATGAAGATACAGAAGAATTAGAAAACGAATTCTATGCCATGTCCCACTTCCATCTGCGCCAGTTTTCTCCCTGAAATGGATGGTTGCCCGGATTCCATCTGGAATCTTTTTTATCGGCAAATGGGCCTTGGCCTTTTTATAAAATAGCATAAATAACGAATTGGACTCGCTTAGGTGTGGGCATTTCAACCTCAAATCTTACGGCGCTCAGGGTCTTTGAGCCCGTGTCTATCTTTGACAGAACCTTGGAATTTTTTGAATTCCTGAGATACGAGACTAAGAGGATCAGGGACGACCAAATTTTACTGAAAGATGACATCTTCAGCGAGATTTCCAAAAGTACAAAAATAAAACAAGTGTCGAAACTAAAAAAATCTGAAATTATAAAACTGTTTGAAAATTTTACAACAAGTTTGGACAAGACACTGTTCATTAAAAATTCCAAGGATGAGCTGTCTGACATCAAATGGGACAGGATAGATGACTTTTGCAGCTTGCTCAGGCTGATTGAGAGAAGCGATGAGAGGCAGATCAGGTGGGCGCTATACCACCTGTTTGCAATGGGGAATTTGAAAATTCCAAAAACCAAACTGATGGAATTGCTGAAAGACTTCAAGATTAAAAACCTGGACAAGCACCTTGACAAAATAATCAAAACCGAAACCCTGTCTGGCCTGGATGCCAATTACGACGGAAAAACATTCACAATCAATCACGACAAGGACGACAAACTGGTCTCGCATTATCTGTCCGACGCAATTGAGGAGCCGTCCCGACGCTCCCCAGGTGATCTGGAAAGGGAAATTTTGGAATTAATCGACGAGGGATCCTATTCCAATCAGGAGATCTCCCAGACACTGCTGATTGACGAGGGGCTTGTCTCGCGAACTATAGGAAAACTCCGGGACAAAGACAAAATCGTCCTTTCAAGCTTTGGCCAGAAGGGCGCCAGGTATTTTACGACAAACTGCGACAACTGTCCTTTTGGAACTACGCAGTCTTCCTGTAGAAAAGAGGCGATTTCCTACATTACAACCACGTTCATGCATGATTTCGGCTTGAATCTCTCTGCAAACGATTTTGACTCTGTAGATGCAAACCAGGCATTGCTGAGAATCAAAAGAATTGTGATGATGGCAAGAAAGGAAAAGAACACCAAGCTTGAAATCAACATAGGGGAAAATCTTGACAGGCTTCTCTCACGGGTTGTGGACAAGTTTGTACAGGTGGAATCCCCGGAATCGCAAAACCCGCAAATCCCCAAATTTAATATGGTTGTGAACAAAAACCTGTCCAACTTGCCGTTGCTGTACCAGCTGGGTCTGAAAAAGGGAGCCCAGGGCGGAATTCACCTTATGGATGAGATGCTGCGCCTGGCATCAAAATCCGTCAAAAAGGAGGACCGGTTGAAAATTAAAAAACACGCCCTCCATGAGGCAAATAACTTCCTCAAGAACATTGGCCTGGATGAGGGAAAATAGGCTTTGATTTTGTTAAGGGTAAGAAAACAAATTTAAAAAATATTGGCACTCTAATCGGCTAAAAGATGTCGGTTATTTTTTCTTTTTATCCAAATGTGTCACTTCCAACGATGATTCGATTGGCATGATAAAACTAGATTTAATTTTGAACTAAATTAAATTCTGAACAACCAATTGATTTCATTCTACACTAAATCAATTCGGGATTTCCTTATTAATTTAAAAAACAACTGTTACTCCATGAAATCCAAGAAAGGCTTCAACGTGGATGAGTATGACCCGTTCAAAAACTTTGTTTTTGTCTATGGGGACAAGTCATACAGAAATTAGGCTGGTTAGCAAATACTCTCTTGTTTTTTGATTCGTTTTTCTTGGCGTGTGTTGTGCTTGGATATTTCTAGTGATAGGTTTTTCGTTGGGAGTGGCTGGCAATTCGGTTTTGCCTTCAAACCTTGAATTGACAAACGACTGTCGTAACCGTTGAATTTAAAATACTCATCAGTTGATTTAGTTCTGAACGACGTCAATTCTGTTCTAACTTATTAGTTGATCTTGGAATGTGGCGGCATGAGTAAAACATCAAACAAAGCAAAAAAACAAAAAAAAGTAGAACAGACTAAAACCAAATAATCTTTTTCTACTAGTTTTATTTCTTGATTATCTTGCCCTTTGCTGAACGCTGTTGGAATTTCTTGCCGTTTGCCACATCCTGAGCCCTGTGCATATGCCTTAGTTTGAACTGGAAGTAAAAAGAATATTTGTCTGCTTGCTAAAGACCGGATCTTAGTTTCTTGTCTTTATCGAATCAGGGTTTTTTAAAATGTAATGGAACATGCACGGCAGGTTGGATATGCACTGACATTTCATGATTGAGGATCCGGATTTTGTTATTTAAGCAGTGATTGGATTGACTTCGTTGAAAACGAGATCAACCATTTGTTTTTTTATGATGTTGTGTCAACTTTGGCATTCTTTATTTATCAAAACAGGAATTTTGCTTCTTATGAGTTACATAGTTTCAGATAAGGATGATTACGAAACATTCGACAACGATGATTCGGAATCAAACTATGATTTTGAGGATTAACAACCCTCTTTTTTTATTTCTACGCCCGTGTGCCTGAGTTCATCGCCAAAATTACGGCATTTGCGACTGAATTTCAGCCAATTTGGCTGGGATTGCCGAGACTTAAAATTTCAATGTTTTTTCAAAAGAGGGGGTCTTTTCCTTGATCTTTGCAGATGACAGCATCTCTGAAATCATTCTTGATGCCAGATGCGACGTGTTGTCTTGGATGTCAAATGCGGGACAAACTTCCATGATGTCCATTCCCAATACTCCGCCACGTGTGATATTTTTCAAAAGTATGGATGCCGTGATGGGATTCAATCCCATTGGTACGGGAACTGAAACACCCGGTGCAAAGGAGGGATCTATGCAGTCCATGTCAAATGACACGTAGATGTTTCTTCCAAGTTTTGAAAGTATGTCGCCGACCACCTGTTTGAATCCGTGATACTGGATGTCTTCTGGCGAAAAGACGGATATGCCGTATTTTTTTATGTTTTCAATTTCTTCCAGCTCCGGACTGCGAATTCCAATCATCACGCTTGATTTTGGATTTATGTATGGGAGACAGTCGTACACCACAGAGCCGTAAAAATTCCTGGTGGATGAAAGAAAATCTGGATGGGCGTCAAAATATACGAGGGAGATGGGCCCGTGTTTCTTTCCCAACTCTTTGATGACTTCTGTAGTCAAAGAATGATCCCCGCCGATAGTTATTGGAATTTTTCCTTCGTTGAATATCCGCTCATAGACAAACGGGATGTTTTCCCTTGAGATGTTTCCCAAATCAAAAATCTTTGACTGCGGTTTCCCTGAATTCGTATATGCCAGGGATTCACGGTTGTTTTCAATGTATACGTCTCGCTCCCTGGAAATTTTTCTTATTCTGTCCGGTGCGCTTGAGGTTCCCTTGCGTATTGAATGTGACTGGGATTCGTCATCAAGTCCGACAATGACATACTCTGATTCTAGGTATGACTTGCAGTTTGACCAGCACAGTGTTTCCATTAGTTGCTCACCACGGTCATATTCTGCATGACACAGTTGAAATGAAATTTGACAGCCGTAACAGTCTTGCATCTTGCACATGTGTATTGGATTGTTGCCATGCAGTACTGACATTTGGACTCTGGCTTGATCCCATAACCGCAATTGCGACAAGACTCATCGGGCATTTTTTACATGGTTGGTTTTGAAAATACTCATTTTAACCACTAGAAAATTGAGAATGTCTTATGTGGAATCAATCAGTTGATTTAATCCAGAATCAGATCAATCTGCGATTGGACCTGAAATCCGTGCCTGCATGCGTCAGTTTCTATCAACAATCTGGTTGGGTGAATCCCCGTGGATTCGTACCTATGCGGGAGAGATCACATTCCCTTTTCTGCTTACAAGATAAACGCCGAGAATCATAATTCCTGCTGCAACAATCTGGTACAAACTAATTTGCTCTCCTAGGAATGAGGCTGCTGCTACAACGCCAAATACGGATGACATTGAAAATATGGTGATTGTTCTAACCGTACCTATTCTTTTCAGTCCTTGCAAGAAAAAGAAAAGCGAGGCTGCAAAACCAACAGTTCCAAGCAATAAAATTGGAATTATCTGCCCCGTTTCCAAACTAATATCCACTCTGAATACCAGTAATGCGATTACAAGTAGCATTACTCCGCCTATTGCAGATTTTATCTGCACAATATTTGCAACGTCCATTTTTTGTGCAAGGTATCTGCTAAGGTTATTATCAAGTGCCCAAAACAACATGGATGAAATTAGTAGCATGTCCTTGTAGTGAATTTGCTCTAAGGTAAAGTCTGCAAAGTTGAGATTGGTTGTTATGATTACCATGCCGGCCAGAACTAAAAGGATTGCAATCCATCCTCCAACTCTCAGTCTTTCTCTGAAAAATAATACTGCAAGCAAAACCGAAAAGAACACCTCGCCATTTGCAATCAAGGCGGCATCTGATGCGCTTGCATGCGTCAGTCCTACAAAGTACAAGCTTGGTGCGATAACTGCACCGCAAACCGCAATTGATAGAATCAGCAAAAGATCTCTTCGTGTAAGATTTTTCTTTTTCCTTTGTGCAAAAGGACTTAGAGTAATTGCTGATATGATGTAGACTAGAGATGCCAGTAAAATAGGATCGACTGAAGATATGATGGGTTTTGCCAAAACTGACACTGAACCAAACATGACAGCAGCTAACACTGCAAATACATAGCCTAGTTGAGTCTGATCATACTTTTGGAACATGGATTGACATCTGCTAGCTTGGACTAGCTAAACATTTCTGGTGTTTTCACGTCTGTCTGAGTCCGTTTCTATCCAAATTCGGCGGTTGAATCCACGCGATGTGGAACCTGACGATGAAAGGTTGGGCCAAAATTGCCCAACCTCTGGACGATGGTAAACTAGCAGATGACCGGTGTAGAAATACCGTTATTGATTTGGGAAATTTCACTTAAAAGAAAATAGTAGGAATGATCAGTACGATCTAAATACTATTTTTGAATACTGGATGTGATTGGAACTGTCACCATACAACTAACCGCTGTTGGTCTTAAGATCCAATTTTTTCTAGTTCTCAAGATGTGCGCCTACCTTATTTTCCAAAAATGTGGCAGAGTCCACGTGAAGTGGAATCAGAATAAATTCTTGTCAGATAAAAAAGAAAAGGGGACGAAGAATTAATCTCTCTTCATGCATCCGTGCTGAGAGAAGAGGCTTGAATTGTTGATGGATAACATCACAATGTCTGATTGATTATTTTTGGTGAAATTTGATTTTCATCAAAGATTATAATCTGATGTTTTGTTATACAGTTGATAAGAATGTTCGAGTTTGACAGAAACAGAATTGCGCTGCTTGTGGGACTTGCAACCGTCTGTCTGATTTTTCAACCTGCAGTCTTTGCTGCTTTTCCAAAAGACACTGTGTCTGATTCGCCTTTCACTCTGAAGATAGGCGACGCTGCAAAAATAGATTCAGAATTACAGCTTACCTTACTTGACGCTGTTGAGGATTCCAGATGCCCTTCCAATGTTACATGTGTGTGGGAAGGCACTGTGTACGTACAAGTAAATCTAATCAAAGATGACCTGAACCTTGGCAATCATAAGATTCGGTTAGGGGAAAACGAGGATGACAAACAAATCTTTGACGGGTATTCTGTTGGATTAGTCGCCGTGGAACCTCATCCGTTAAGCACTTTTCCAACCAAATCATCTGACTATGTCATGACATTTCTTGTTTCTAAAATCACCGAAGCAAAAATAGATGCCCCGTTGAAACAATTCAATGCTGGAACCCCTGTCAACAATATTCAATGCAGGGCAGATCTTGTGCTTGTCATCAAATCAAGTGACTCCAATCCCGCATGTGTAAGATCCGCTACCGCAGAAAAATTATTTTTACGCGGATGGGCAGAAGCTGAAAGTGCAGGTTACGTGACTCCAATGATTAAAACCGGAACCAGTGCCGGACACTGTATTGGATATTGCGCAAAAGAGTTCACGATAACTTCTGATAGGATTGTCTTAACACAAAACGGCCGCGATTTTGTCTCGGATGAATGGTCGGATCTTCTCGAGAAAACCAACGAATCCCAGATGTCTCAGACAGAATGGAATGAATTGGTGGGCTTGATTGATTTTAACCAATTCAGTTCCCTTCCCGACAAAATTGGATGTCCTGGCTGTGCCGATGCTCCGGTTGAGTGGATTGAAATTTCACTTGACGGCAAAACAAAAAGAATTGAGTTTGAAAACGGGGACAAAATTCCGGAAATCTCTGATCTTATGGATGCCCTCCGGGAAATTCGAAACCGAGTGGAGCCTGTTGACAGCTTTGAGGCATGTGCTTTAGCTGGCAATCCTGTAATGGAATCATACCCGAGACAGTGCAGGACAGCTGACGGGAAAAATTTTGTTGAAGAAATTAATGTTCCAGGGACACCGCACGAAACTGAGGGAAAAAGATCTCCAGTAGATGTTCCTGATGCAACAAATGAAAATGATCTGCTGTGTCAAACATGGTGGACTGTGGCAACTACTGACAAACTAGACACGGAATACATTAAAAATTCAATTCAAAGCACGATTGCGCAGTTTGGAATGACATACTTTGTTGAGGATAGGGAAATTACCGTATTGGAAAACTCCTCAGGGTATGTAGTTTCAATCTCTGGCTTGTGGGACCCTGAATCCGTCCAGTACTCGATGATTTCAGAAGATCTTGAAAATATCTTTGGGGTTGATGTTCATGGCGAACCTGCAATGTGCACATGACCGTTTTATTTTCACGTCTGTCTGCGCCAATTTTGATCTCAGAAATGACAGTCGAGTCCCCGCGGGGTTGGACCGACATCGCAGGATCTGTTCCAATGACTCTTGTTTCGCAGGTCTTATCTAATTCAAAGATTCC
>JAQBHN010000128.1:0-10853 GCA_032127635.1 Nitrososphaerota archaeon | reverse complement strand
AAAAATTTCACGCCAGTCATAATTGCAATGAAAATTGCAATTATCCACCAATCTAATTCCAAAAATGCTATGCTGAAATGCAATCCTATACCGGCAAAGAAGATTGGAATGAAAATACCATATCCGATCACACTGATGTTTTTGGAGATTTCATGATACTCGTCTCTAGTCATTCTGGAAACTGCAATTCCTAAAAGAAGTGCACCTATGGCACCGTGAACGCCACTGATTTCGGCAAGATATGCGACAAGTAGAATCATTCCAATGACTATGGCAAAATATGCTTCTTGTACACGCAGGTGCTTTTTGATTAATCTGAAAAATTGAGGCAGCCCATACACCGAAACAAGTGCCGCCATACCAAAGAAAATGATCATTTTTGCGAACAGCCAGAGCATTTCAGAAATTTCGAAGGAGTTGGAACTTGCATCCAGTTGGATAAATACACTGACAAAAATAATCGCAATAAATTCTACAATTGCAGTTACTGTAAAAATTTCAAGTCCAATGGTGGATTTTAGTTTTCCAAGATCGCTTAGAACCTTAGCTGTAACACCCAGACTCGATGCTGCAATCACACTTGCGATGGCAAATGATTGAACGAAGTCCATGTCTATTGCCAGTCCAAAAACGCCAGCAGCCAAAAATGGGATTACAAATGCAACTGCAGATCCTGCAAATATCTTGCCCTTCATTACTTTGAATAGACCCGCAATGTCAATTTCTTCAAGACCGATTAGGAAGAACAAAAAGAAGACGCCTATGGATACAAAGAGTTCTATTGCTTCAATAGGCTGGACTATTGCCAGAACCGCAGGACCTACAATTATTCCTGCAATTACATTTCCAAGAATTGTAGGCTGACCAATTCGATGAAGCAGTTCTCCGCCAAGCTTCGACGCAATCACCAATACCGCTATGAATAAAATCGCTTCAAAAGACACGCTTGTTAGAATATTAATTTTCTATTAGATAAACTAACCAATTTTCGAGCATTTCAACTCAGGCTTTAGTATTTGGAAATGCAAACGAATCAATTGCAATTGTTGTCACAGTTTTGAAAAAGGCCAAATGCCGGGATCTAACTTAATGAAGATATTTTTTCTTTTGTAGATATTTTGTATGCTTCATCGATTGTAGAAACAAAAATCATGCCGTCCCCCTCGTTGCCCCTGTAAGCTGTATTCATAATTGCAGACACTATAGAATCGACTTTTGAATCGTCAACCACGGTAATCATGGTGTCAATTCGGTTATAATCGGCAATGTATTTTGCAGTACCTCTTGCCCCCTTGACCACAGGTCTTTCACCATCCCCTTTGCCTCTGCTTTCAACCAATGTTACTCCCTTTGCACCCGCTTGGAGAATGCTGTCTACTACTTCACGTCGTCTCATACTAGGCACCATCGCCTCAATTCGCTTCATAGAATAAATCACTAAAACTGCCCTTAAAATAATTTTTGGATTGTTGCTTTTACTCGCTGGAGGTTAAAGCAAGGGCACCAGTCATTGCATTTTTCACGTATTGCCTCAAAAGTCTCTTCATCAGATACCAAACACACTCCCGACGGGCAGGATTTTGAGCACAAACCCGTCACGGAATACAGAATTGTTTGAAATAAATTTCAGATGGATGGTTAAAATTTTGGTCGAGCATAGTCAGCGAATGTTTAGCATTGGGATTAACTCCTTTTTCCGAGAGCGGGATTCATGATTAAAGAATTGCTCAGTTTTATTTGGGATTTGGTTTCAGGAAACTAGATAATTTTTTCATATTTTTTGAAATTTTTACCCATAGTTTCTAAAAAGGTCAGATGGCAGTCTGCTGTTCACCCCCAGCACGGCATTTCCCATTAAAACGGCCGTATTTTATTTATTCTTTGGAATCAGGGCATCTTGAATTATTTCAAGTGCGTCTTGAGCTTTTTCTGGACGCGGCAATTGAATCATAAACACGTTGTCTTTCCCATAATTCGATTTTGGTGAAGAGAGTGCAAGCATGGATGTCTTTGCAAGGGCTTTAAAGAAATGAAGGTTGGATTTAGCATCCACAAGAAATGTTTCCACAATGTTGCCTTTTGAAAAAGTCAGTTTCACTTCAACAAACACATTGCCTAATCCATCCTGTAAAATATTCAAATCAGTATTAATTGACAGAGATGCCCCAGCAACTTTTGATAACATTTCATCATATTTTTTCTCATCTAGTTCAATGCAGGGCGTTTCAATCCCATCAAAATCAAAAGTGGTTATTCCAGAATGCACCTGATCCAAGAATCGCTTTAATTCATCAGACATCTTTTTTGTCTTCCAATGATGGAATTATTTTGTCACCAGTCTTTATCAGAAATGGAGAAATGAACGCGGTGATTATCGAAATAACCCCAACTAGCGGGAATAGGAAAGCACTAACTGCGCCTATATCTACACCGACCTTGACAATAACAATAGAAAATTCCCCTCTAGGAGCTGCCAAAGCAAATGCTGAACGAAGTGCTTTGCCGCGTTTCTGTTTAAAAATTATATTTCCAATCATGTTCCCTCCAAATTTCATACCAATTGTAACTGCAATTAGTGCGATGGCTACAAAAATATAATTTTCAAGTTGGGACACATCCATCAATGCGCCAACTGAAATAAAGAATATAGCCACAAACATGTCTTTAATCGGACTTGAAAGTAACTTTGCAACTTCTGCCGATTTAGATTCAGCAACCAAAACCCCTGCCAAAAATGCACCGATTGCTACTGACAGGCCTGCAATATTTGCCAATAACGCATAACCAAAACAAACGCCTAGAACGCTCAGAAGTAAAATTTCACGGTGCTCTGCAGCTGCAACTCTGTCAATGAGAGGAGGAATGATGCGAGTTCCAATAGTAAATGTTCCTATAATCAAACCGGCTGCAACCAATACAACTACGATAATGGATTCAACGGACACTGTTCCCACCAGAGCAATAGATTGCAATGAGGAAATCAGGATAACGGCTATTACGTCCTCTACAATCAAGATTCCCAGAATCATGATGGATGATTCTTTGTTAATTCTCCCCATCTCTTCCAATAGTTTGACAATGATTGCAGTACTGGATACAGATAACGCTGCTGCAATAAACAAAGCATCCATGAATACCAACCCAAGTGCACTTGCCGTATAGAACAAAACACCCAATGTCAAAAACAGCCCTATAGTTCCAACGCCGATGGCCGCGCGACCAACAGTCTTGATTTTCGCATAAGGGAACTCTATTCCAATTACAAAGAGAAGTAAGATGACGCCGATTTCTGCAAAAAGATTCAATGCGGCAATATCAGATAGAATTCCAACACCGCCCAGAGCATCTGTCGGCGGGCCACCTTCAGGCAACACCCAAGACCAAAATGGCGATAAAGGTCCAATCAACATTCCTGCAAAAAGATAGCCTATGATCAGCGGTTGTTTGATTTTGAAAAAAGCAAGGGTTACAACAGCACCGATAATCATAATGAATGCTAAATCAGTAACAAAGCTCGTATGAGGCAATTCCAGAGTTATTTGATCAACCAAGCTTGTCACAGTATTGTTAAGTGTGCTATGAATTCCGCCAGAATCTAGTTGAAGCGGAATGTTTTGCATGCTATCAGTTGACAAATTTGTTTAAAAATGATTACGGATTGAAAATATGAAAAATGCTTTCAATTCAATGCAGGCTCATCTGTTTTGGAAATATTTAACCTCTTTATGCCCAAACATCATAATCAATATGCAGAGTGATGATTAGGTCAGCTGAACAAAATGAAGAGACATGACCTGGGGTATCTGACTGCATACTTGGTTACTTTGCAATCACCTTGGTATTAATAGTACGGTACCATACCGTACTATATGATTCAATGCGAATATTGTCCAAGAGGATTTATCGAGACAGTGAATGGTTTGGCCGAAAAAACATTTCATGAACTGCTTCATGAACCAACAGTCGTAAACAAGTAACTCTTTACATGTTTTATTTTACACCCAACTTTTTTATCTTTAAATTTTAAATGACTTTACATGGATGCCAAAACCACAAAGAAGAAAACAGCAGCAAAGGCAAAAAAAGAGCCTAATTCTTCGGCATTATTAAAAAAGGTAGCATCAGTTTCAGATTCAAACAAAGCATTACAAAAAGAGATCAAAGTAATGTCAAAAATATTTGGTGAAAATCAAAAAGTTCTAATCTCCATGAAAGGGATGATTGACACATTAACATCAACGTTAGAGTATATTCAAAAACAATCAAAGCAAATCGACATCATAGAAGGCGATACTCAAAAACTATACGCCGGGTTAAACCAAGTCAGATCACAGTCAAATTTGGTCAATAAGATTAACGACCAAACGTCCAAACTAGAAAAAGAGATCAGCAGAATTTCCGAATTGCAAAAATTGTCAAAACCAGAACAAGTGGAAGATAGCATAAATTCAGCTAAAAACAATTCTCAGATGATTATCAAAATCGCTCAAAGAATCGACGAAGTAAGAGAGGAACTAAGAAAAGTTTCTGGAAAGTCAGATTCATTTTTAAAAATTGGGTCTGAAATGGATGATCTTAAAAATACCATAAAGGAGATTTCAGGAAAAACTGCAGAGTTTGACACAGGTTCTCAAATTATTGAAAGTCTCAAACAGGAACTTGGAAGAATTTCAGACGGAGTTGCATCAACTACAGACCTCCATGCAGAGTTGGATGCAATCAAAATCACAATTGACGCCATCTCATCAAAAGCATCAAAGATTGATTCGCTAGGAGGGGTAATAGACGGCCTCAAACAACAATTTGACGCCATATCATCAAAAGCAAGCGCCGTAGACGATTTGAGCATTGAAAGCATCAAAGATCTAGGTGGAAAAATAGATAAAATTGAGACGGAGATTGGCTCCCTAGTACAAAGAGCAGACTCCACGGCGTTTGTTGGGGAAGGGCTGAAATCAGCTCAAAAGGAGTTTTCCAATTTCAAAGAAAACGTCCTTGACAAAACAAACAGCATTGAACAAAAAATATCATCAGTGTCAGATACGCTAAAGAGGCAAGATGAATCGACGATTGAATTCCATAAAAAATCCGAAAGGCTATTTCAAGAATTACAATCAGTCAAGGAAGTTACGAGCAAGGCATCAGGTAATTCATCAAAAGAGGTCATGGCTTTGTTAAAGCTTTCAGAATATCAGTCAAACATCAGAATGAATGCAGAGTCAAAATATGGAGTTGTAAAAGACATTGAAAAAATGGCATCACAGACAGCTGACATAGTGAATTTGTTTGACAGAATCTCAATAGAATCCGGAGAGAAAATCCCATTACCTCACGAAGTAAGACAGTGGGCAGTTGGCAAAATACTAGATTGTGCAGACAAGTGGGAAGTAAGATTCAGCGACGTCTATTCAATTTTAACAAATGCGATAGGCAGAGACATGTTAAAAGAATCAATCAGAATTCAGCAGGTAAGAGACATTTATGGAATTAGAGCAGTGGATGAAATCAGGATAGATCTAAATATTTCTTGATTACTCTTCATCTAGTTTATTGAGCTGTTCTTTCTTTCTTTTTAATGCGGCAAAAATTCCAATAATTGCAGCAACCCAAACGGCACTCATCACCATATTTGCAGGACTGACATACATGTACGGGGTCGCATCCATTATGTTGATTTTCAGTATCACCGCTCTATCGTTAATATCCAGCATTCCAGTATGATATGCAGAGTTGTCTTTTGAAATAGATGCGATTTCATCAACGCCTGCAAGCATCGTATCTATGTTGTTTTGAATTCGAAGGAAATTTGTAGATTCTGTGCCAAATAACCAAACAGGGTTTTTTGAAATGACTTTACCCTCAGAATCAACAGTTTCAGGCAAATTTATCATCACCACATCCAGATCGGCCTGAATTGCCACTAAATGATTACGAATTACGTTTGGATCCGATGAAGTGATTATGCCATCAAGGTTTCCTCTGATTCTATCAAGTGGGTAGATATCGGAATTATAACCAGAAATTGCCATATATCCTCCAAAAATAATTATTCCCAGTATTCCAATCATGGAAAGTTTGTAAACAGTATTTGCCATTTTTTCCTTCTTAGTTTTTGTTCGATTGTCACTTGATTTATTTCTTTTAAATTGAGTGTGAGCCAAACTCAGATACGCGATATAAAAAAAGCCAGTAGCCTGTAGAGCGATGATTGGTACAAACACCGGATTGTTTGAAAAAATGGCAATGAAAATTCCCATTATCCCATATACGCCAAAAAATATTTCCAGAAGGGTTGTTTGTGTAAACGGCAGATTGTAAGCCTTGTCCTTCCAATCATCGTGTTTTGTTACGATTCCATATTTTGGAGTCCTATGAAATTCATTTCTCTTACCTAAAACTGCATCAAAGACTGCAACAGTATTGTTTACAGCCATGCCAGCATTATAGACAAGCAGTGCCGGAAGTAATTTTGCCTTAGACTTCCATGATTTATCATACATTCCATGTATAACAATAAGATATGCGCCAGGACCCATTACAAGATACATTGCAATTGTCAAAACAGGAAGAACGCTTACCACATAGAGATTAAAGTGTCCTGCCAGCAATACAGGCAAAGCCAGAAACTGTATCAGTATTAGCGGATAAACAATGTGACGGGTGAGTTGGATAAACGCCTGAATTTTTGCTTCAATTGCAACATCGCGTTTTAAAGCAACGTCGTAGAGTAATTTTACAGCACACTGGATTGATCCTTTTGCCCAACGGAACTGTTGCCGCTTAGCCCCGTTCATTTGTGCAGGTAATTCAGCCTTAACGACAATGTCAGGCAAGAATAAACATTTCCAGCCTTTCATTTGTGCCCTGTAGCTTAGATCAAGATCCTCTACAAGCGTAGCGGTATGCCAGCCTCCAGCATCTTCAATGCAAGCGCGTCTCCAGATTCCTGCGGTTCCATTAAAATTCATGAAAAGATGTGAATTGCTCTTCGCTTTTTGCTCCACAAGGAAATGAAAATCAATACTTAGCGCCTGCACCTGGGTAATGGTAGAATAGTTTTCGTTGATATGCCCCCACCTGCACTGAACTAGCCCTATCTTTGACGAGGAGAAATAAGGTATTGCTCGTTTAAGAAACCAAGAAGGGGGAATAAAATCGGCATCAAAGATTGCAACAAGATCAGTGTCAGTTGTTTTCATCGCATGTTTTAAAGCGCCAGCTTTGTACCCTTTTCTTGTTCCACGCCTCACATGTTCGATTTGAAATCCTTGTTTTTTGTAATCGCCAACTAGATCTCCAAGTAATTCAACAGTATCGTCATCAGAATCATCACACACCATTATCCGCATTTTGTCTTTCGGATAATCTAAATTGCAAACAGCATCTACAAGTCGTTTTGCAACATACTTTTCATTGTAAATTGGCAATTGGATTGTAACTGTAGGAGTTCCCCAATCAACAGTGCGATGTAGTTCTTTCCGGGTTCTAGAAAGAAACACGAGATAATAGAAGTTAACAGTGTATGCCGTGATAACTATAGCTGATAAAATGAACAGATCAAACACAAACGAAGTAAAAGGGTTGATTGCCATATCCCTAATTTCACAGAATTACTAGTTGTTATTTAAATGGCAAGAAACTAAAATTATTTTTGCTCGAAAATCTTGATTGCTTGTGGAGGGCATACGCCCTCGCATGCAAGACAGAAGATGCAATCAGGTTCTTTTGACATCAGTGGTTTTTGTCCCGAAGCAGGATTGCCAGGTGTGTCAAACCATTCGTATACGCCAACAGGACATGCTTCAATGCATCCACCATCTGCAATACAAATATCGTAATCTACCGAAACAAATTCTCCCCAGACTCCCATGATACCGTTGTTTGTACCCTTTCTTCCCCAAGTTTTGATTGAATATCCCATAGCATCATATGCTGCAGATAATTTCATTTTTGATTTGTAATTAACATCGATAGGTCCAGGTTTTGCCCCATCAGGAATCTCAATTGAATCGTCATCTTCTTCCCCTTCTTCATCATCTTTTGCCTCAACTGGTTTTGGTTTGGCACCAAGAACAATTTTTGCAAGAGGAGTCATTTCCTCCAGTTTTTGAATGGCGGCAACTTCGGAAATTTTTTCGGACTTGACAAAATGAGAAATCATTTTGTCTGCCAAGATTGTGTTTCGCAAAATTGTGTCAATGACTAATTTAGCAAAATGGTCTGCTTTCTTTCGGTAATCTTTAACCCAATGGTAATCACCGAATTTTTCAATTGGAAAAATCTGATAAATTATATCTACAACTTCGCCAGTGACAATTTCTACTGTAACTGACAAGTTGACTTCCTCGTATCCTTTGGCATCAGGATCAGCCATGTTTTGTTCTTTCCAACGATATGTTGCGTAAATCCTATCTGCGTACATGTCCATCTCAAATGCCTTTTTGAGTCCATCGTGGACAGACTTTAGTTCAGTAGGATCTTCCAATTTAATCGGCAATCTATAAAGTCCCAGTTTGAACCCATGTAACGGATAAACACCACGCTTTGCAGTGGCAGCTTCCATGGACCATACTCGATCTTTAAGAAGTAATGACATCTGATTTGTTGTAACAGGATTTTATTTAAAAAGGTTATCAGTCGCCATCGTCAGGACATGTGAGTTCCCTGAGTTCAGTGTATTTTTTTTCCATGGCTTCTGCATGAATTAACACTTGGGACAGATCAAATGAGTCCTTTGAAAAATACCACCTAACAGGAACCCAATGCCCAATTCCGTCCATGTCGTGAATCATCCCTTTATCGGCTTTGACATTAATTTTTTCGTCAATCGATGTTTCTTTAATTTCAAGCCCTCGTTTTGTTTTATCCTCCATTACAATATCAGATTCGCCGTCTTTGATAAAATAGAAAGTGCCTTGCTCAAGAACGGGAAGGTCTAAAAGCAATTTATTTTTCCACAGGATTTCCGATCATGTTTCCCCATTCAGTCCAGGAACCATCATAGTTTCGAACCTTTGGATATCCAAGCAGATATTTCAATACAAACCAACTGTGTGAAGAACGTTCTCCTATTCTGCAGTAACAAATTACATCTTTGTCCGGAGTAACTCCTTTTGGCTCGTAGTTCTGTCTTAACTCTTCAACTGCTTTGAAAGTGCCATCAGCATCATTAACTGCAGTTGCCCATGGAATATTATTTGCATCAGGAATATGACCGCCTCTTTGTGCATGTTCCATCGGGTATTCTGGAGGTGCCGTAATTTGACCGGTAAATTCTGCAGGAGATCTCACATCAACCATTACACTTTCTTCTTTTCCCAAAGCTCTACTAACATCAAACAGATATGCGCGCAATCCCTCATCTGGAGGTTGCGCAACATAAGTTGACGGAGATAAGCGAGGTTCGTCAGTAGTGTAATCTTTGTTTTCTAATTCCCATTTTTTTTCTTCCACCATCCATAATCTTTAGATTCTCATGGCCGTAAATTTTGAAAACCCAGAAAGCAAATGCGGCAAACCAATTGTTAAAGTCACCATAAAGAATAACTTCAGTATCAGCAGTGATTCCATTTTTGGCCATTAACGCTTCAAATTCTTTTTTGCTAATGATATCCCTTGTAATAGGATCATTGATGTCTCGTTTCCACCAAATCAAACTGGAACCGTTAATGTGGCCTTTTTGATATCCATTTACAGGATCATAGTCAACCTCAACTAATTTCCTTTTTTCATTAGGAGGGTTTTTTGATACCCATTCAGTGTCAACTAAAACTTCAGGGTGTGCGTAACTCATAATTTGTACGGATTTGTTTTCATACTTATTTGTTTTTCCAAAGAATAGTAAAAATATCATTTTTAAGTAAATACATTTCAGAAGAACTGCTTGAAATTACAAAAAGTGGCAGTGATAAGCAAGGTAGGATCCAAGGATTCAGAGCAAGCTGCAAGAGAAGTCACAAAAAAGCTTTTAGCAAAAAAGTCAACAGTGTTTACGATTTCTCCAATCGAGGTGGAAGGTGCAAAACAAATGGATACGCTTGAGGAATTGAAAAAAGAAAAACTAGATCTGGTGATAACTCTTGGGGGGGACGGAACAACGCTTAGGGTGTTCAGGAACTTGGCAAATGAAACGCCAATTCTAACTATCAACGTGGGAGGGAACAGGGGAATTCTAGCAGAAATTACAATTGAAGAGATTGATTATGCGATAGACCAGATTTTAAAAGACAATTTCTTTTTAGATAAAAGAATCAGAGTTGTTGCGTCTTGCGGAGGAAAAGAATTCCCACCAGCCCTAAATGAAATTTACATCACCAGGACAAACTTGACCAAGACTGCAGAAATTAAGATCAAGTTTCAAGACGATACGGTTAAACAAAAAATGGACGGAGTGATAATTGCCACACCGAGCGGTTCTACAGGTCACTCGTTTTCATTAGGAGGTCCGATTCTGCATGAGAGTTTAGATGTGTTAATCATAACGCCCGTTGCGCCAGTATACAGATTAGCATCGTTGGTTGTTCCGGATGAAAAAATTGAAATTGTTTGCTCTCATGATTGCAACATTGCATGGATGCACAGGTTGTCAGAGCAGTAGGATATGACGAACCAATCATCATCAAAAAATACAAAAAACCCGCAGTCTTTCTAAGATTAAAGAAAAGAGGGCTGAGGCAGATGAGCAAACTTGGATTTTAGAATTCTAGACGCCAGTGCGTTTTATGCAGGAATTCCATTTAGAACATCAGATGATTGCTATACAACACCGCTAGTTTATGATGAGATTAAACACATAAAGAAAAACCATGATGCATTGTGGACTCTGCTTGAAACCAACAGATTAAAAATCAGGG
>JAQBHN010000127.1:0-3075 GCA_032127635.1 Nitrososphaerota archaeon | reverse complement strand
ATTATATTCTAAGCAATATTTGCACTATAGGCATAATCGGGTTAGTCAGTGCCGCACTGATAGCCGTAGTCGGATACCCTGTATTTTTTGAATCTGTAGAATTTTCATTTGTCACAATTCCAATAATCATTTTTGGCGCTATTACCGGCTCAGTACTTTTTGGCTCATTGGCATCAATTATCTCAACCAGATTGCGCTCAAGTGAGGGATTTAACGTAATTATCAACACTGTATTTCTTTTCTTTGCTTTTGTCAGTACCGCGTTTTATCCGGCAGATGGTGCGCCTGAACCATTACGAACTGCATTTTATCTGAATCCGTTAACATACCTTGTGGATGTAATCAGAGCAGGAATTTTTGGAACTATTACTGAATTTGTTATTATTGAAATGATGATACTGGTGGCAATTGCATCAACATTATTTATCATTGCTTCACGATTACTTACAAAATTAGACTTTTAGTAATAGGATTATTCTTTAAATTTTTCATATGATTCATTGATTTTTTTAATAATGTCCAAATTTTCATATTCTACTAATTTTAAATTTGGAATGACACAGTGTCCTCCGATAATACCTGGATACATTTTTGGTCTGTTGCCCAGGTTTTCATGAATCTCGTCCGCAAATTTCCACATTTCATCAAAATCCACACCCTCTTTTTCACAAATCATTTTTGTAATTTGAGCATAATTAATCAGCCATCCATAGTATGTCGTATCGACTAAAATTTTTGCCAACTCTGCAGTCTTTGTTGTTGACATCCATTCTATTTTTTGAAATCGTTTTTCCAAATCCGTCTTTATTTTAGGATCCACATGTTCATCGTCTGACGAGATAAATTTTGTATATTTTTTAATATCATCTAAAAATCTTCTATGTACCCCACGAACTGGTGAAAATAAAACCGGTACTTTGGAATTATCTTGTATATTTTTTGTTGTTCCCGGTTTTACCGTAGAATGTATAAGAACAGCTTTTAGACCTTCAATCTTGTTGATCCAATTTGCTGTAATACCGACAAATTCTGTTAATTCCCCAGGAAGACAAACATGAAGGTATTCTGGATTCTCTATTTCATTATTTTCAGAATAGTTTTTACATTTTGAGCTAACTGCATCGATTCCGACACAACCGTAGTTTCTTTCTTCAAGAAGATGAAACAGCGTTTCACCCACTTCGCCCATTCCTAAAACTATGTCAGTCATATGCCTAATTTCAAAAAAACTATCTATGTTATATTCGTGTACAAAAACCAACTATTTTTAGAGAAAGTAGCCCGGCCCAGACTCGAACTGGGGTCAAAGGCTTCAAAGGCCTCTATGCTTGACCGCTACACTACCGGGCTGCTAAATCGAGGACTCCCATTCCCTTAATGAACTTTTTATTTGAATTTGACTCTTAAAACTAAAATTAACTATTCTTTGATTATCTTGATTAATTTTTTAACGGGATCTTCCATCTGCTTTCTAATTCTTTCCGCTCTTTCTTGATTCTGATTGACAGCGGATTCAAAAATTTTCTTGATATGATTTGAAATCTTATTTGGGTTTGCTTCCCTTATCACCAAATATTTTTTCACCAAGAAATTTTCAATAATATTTGGAACCGCATTGTAAGATATTGTAGGGATTCCCATTAGTGCAGATTCTGCAGTCATTGTTCCCCCCGATCCGACAAAAACATCTGTATTCTTTAACAAATGTTTTCCATCATATGTCATTTTTACAATTTTCACTTTTTTGCCAACGGTTTTTTGTAAATTTTCAATCTGTTTTGCATATCTACCTAAGACTACGATGTTTTCATTTTCAAACTCTCTTTCAATTTTTTTTATGATTGGGATGATTTTACTGGATTTTGATGTGTATGACGCCTCCTCCTCCTCTACTCTTATCAGAATATTCTTTCTGTTGTTGTTTTTGAATGGCAATTTAGCTTTTTGATCAATTTTTCTCTGGATTGTTACAAATGCATCAATTGCCTTGTACTGGATGATGTTTTTTTCGTCAATTCCATACTTTGAAAATTCCTTTTTAGGTATTGTAAAGGGAATTAGTAATTTTTGAATCAATGGCAAAGTTAATCGCATTACCGCTTCTGCATGTGGCGAATCACAAAATGCCACATGTTTGATTCCCAAACCAAACGCAATTCTGGCTGCTTCAGGAGAACAAAAGCTAATTGCAATATCCGGGGAAAATGCCCTGATTTTTTCAGACAGTCTTCCCATTCTGTCGATGCTGGCTTTGAGTTTGGTTTCTTTGGCTCCACCGCCATGTTTTCCAACAAAAACAAGGTCAAAATCACGTATTTTTGCCAATTTTGAAACTTCTTCATAATCCCTTGAAGTGCACAAAAGATCATGTTTTTTACCTAATTTTTCAACTATTGGTTCAGAAAACAATAATTGTTTTGGTGTGAGAATATCTATCCAAATTTTCAAGTAATTTTCTAATTATCACAAGTTCAATAAGTTTTTCTTAGTCCATTCCTTGATCTAATCTATGGGGGGAGCCAAAGTTGTAGTTTACGGTCTTAGTACAGAAGGATATGCCATTGCATCTCAAATGGCAATTAAAGGCGCAGATGTTTACATCATAGATGAATCTACTCCGTCAGCAATTTCACTTAATGCAGAAATTGCCAAAACATATCCGAACGTATCTTCTCTAAAAGAGGATGAACCTCTATTGGCCATGGAGCCAATTGATGTGGCAATTTCTAAAGCACAATATCTCTTCTTCACTCCAAGAATTAGAAAAACAGGACAAGATATCAAAACTGAAATTCATTCAAAATTTAAGGATGCAGTTACGTCGATGAAAAAAAACAGCTCGGTAATTTTTACTCTTCCTACAGGATTTGGAGGCAACAACGAAAATATTTCATTGCTTGAACATGTAACAGGATTTGAAACAGGAAAACACATTTCATATTTTTATTACCCGCTTGAAGATCTTAAGGAACAACCAAAAATCATCGGGTCATTCAATGGAAAAGAAGATTTGATACTGTCCGAACTTCTCACAGTAGGTAAAAAAGAGAAAAAATTTGTGGCAATTTCATCATC
>JAQBHN010000126.1:0-2561 GCA_032127635.1 Nitrososphaerota archaeon | reverse complement strand
ACTCCAACAATTAGGAGGTGGTTTAATTTTAAATCAAAAGTTCCAATAGAAATTAAACTAGAATTTGAATTCAATGCTTTTGATCAATAACCTGTATTTATTACTCTTTTTAGAAAAAATAATTCCATTTCATAAATAGGATAATTACGGAGTAAATGTTCCTGTTAACTTTGCTTCAGCAAGAATACGCCCATTCATGGCTTGTTCCAAGTCTTGTTTAGAATACCCTTCTTTCAGATCCGGTACTGTGTCAAGTGCATATGCCTTGAAAATGTATGTATGGCGTCCATTAGGCGGTGCAGGTCCGCCATATCCAATTTCACCGAAATCGCTTTTACCTTCTCTTCTCAAATTTGCGTTTGGAAATTTTGTAGAAATGCCAATTGAGCCAAATACCAGCCAATGAACCCAGACTTTGCCAACAGCCTCCATTGCATCCGGATCATCCATGATTAATGCAAGAATTTGAGTGCCCTCTGGAATATTATCAAAATCCAATTCAGGCTCTCTATTTTCAAATTTGTAACCAAATTTCTTCGGAATTTCTTCTCCTTCTTTAAAATCAGGACTTGTTATAGAAAATTCAGGCAATGATAATCAGAGTAATCATTTTTAAAATAAAGTTTCCTAATTTTCAAGAATTATCTTATCATTATGAACGGACATTATAGAACTTCCATTGTTTTTAATCTGTTTCTTCAACTCTCTATCCATTGTAGCTACAATCACTCTATTTCTTGAAACATAATCTATCAATTCTTTGTCTGCAAATGAACCAAGTATTGGTATTGTTTTAAAATTTTTGATGTAATTAAGAGTGGATTGGATGTCTTGCTTTTTTTCAGGGTTTTTTTCTAATTCAAGTAATTCATTTTTTACAACTTCTGGCACGACGAATGTGATTTGGCCTATTTCAACATCAAGATTATCCAAATTTTTGATTCTGTTTGTAGCTAGATGAATTAAAAAACTTGTGTCACAGATGACTTCAACCAACTATTCCCGCACCAATAAGTCGCCATCTTTCACTGATTCTTCTACTAATTGCAACAGTACCGCCTTCAAAGATACATGCAGGTCTTCTTAGCTCTATCTCAGCATTATTTGATTTTATTTTTTTGACCGTACCTAATACTGGAGCAGTGCCAATGTTAAGTCGGAGCAGTTCTCCAGCGGAAATTGGCTGTACCTTTACATCCTCAGTCGCACCTACTGCAGAATCAAACAAGTTTACTTCTAGTTTTAACAAAGTAGCGTTTTCAGGAAGTGTGCCAGGTTTGCCGATGACGGATCCAATAAACGAGTCACTTCTAGTCATGGAGGGATCTAATTTTGTTCCAATGGCAACTAAACCACCTGGTTTTACTGATTCAACAATTCCTGCGGCAGTTCCTAATGAAGTAATTTCAGTAAGCAATGGCTCGTATGTCTTTGCCTTTTCATTCATAATTCCAGGTTTAATCTCAATCTCATCGCCGACATTGAATATGCCTTGGGTAAGACTACCGCCAATAACTCCTCCTTTGATATCTTTTAATTTTATTCCAGGTTTGTTTACATCAAACGAACGCAAAACATGCATAACAGTATCTGCTTTCTCATCTCTCTCCGGTGTTTTGATTGTTGATTCAATTGCGCCAATCAACGCATCAATGTTTAGTCCAGATTGTGCAGAAATTGGAATTACAGGCGCTTTTGCGGCATAGCTTCCTTTGACAAATTTGGTAATGTCCTGATAATTTGCAAGAACTTCCTCATATGAAAGCAAATCAACTTTGTTTTGAACTACAACTATTTGTTGAATCCCAAGAGTTTGTAATGCCAAAAGATGTTCTTTTGTTTGTGGCTTGGGAACTTTTTCGTTTGCTGCAACCAAAAGCATCGCGCCGTCCATTAATGCAGAACCTGAAAGCATGTTAGCCATCAAACTTTCGTGTCCAGGACTGTCTACAAAACTAACAACTCGAGACAATTCGCTTTCTTTTCCACAATTATTGCATTTTGGGGTTGTGGAATATCCCAATGGCTCTTCACATTTCTTGCATTTGTAAAATGCAGCATCAGAATAACCAACACGAATTGTAATCCCACGTTTAAGCTCTTGACTATGTACGCTTGTCCACGAGCCAGATAAAGCTTGAATCAGAGTAGTTTTTCCATGATCTACGTGACCTGCTGTACCAATGTTAACACATGGTTGATAACCATATTTTTTGATGTACCAGTCAGGAAGAGTTTCTCTCCAATGCATGTGTCAAAAAGTAGAATCGGTATATGTTAAGTTATTCTTTTGTAGATTTAGTTTTTTCCTCTGTTGCTTCTTCTGCAGGAGCTTCAACTGGTAATTCTCCATCAAATTTACAATTTACTTGATAGATTTCTTCTGATACCAGATTTCCTCTCATTAGTTTTCTTTTTCGTGTTCCATGTTCTGCATCTTGTAAACCAACACCTTTGACAAGCAAGACTCTTTTTCTTGCTCCGCCATGAAGATCACTTCTCATTGGGACTCCAGATTTGTCACTGCCTCCAGTGAGTCTTAATTTTCCGATTAACCCTAC
>JAQBHN010000125.1:0-3609 GCA_032127635.1 Nitrososphaerota archaeon | reverse complement strand
CCTGCCATTTCAGACAGGATTGGGGACAGATATTTTGAATTGTTGTTTGTCGAGACCAAAACTGCATCAACATCGTCCCGATTAATCTTTTGATTGTTTTTGAACAGCTCTTTTGCAGAATCCAACATGACGGACTCTATTTTTCTGTCGTCTTTCGTAAAAGGAGTAATGCCGTATCCTATGATTCCAACTTTAGCCATATCATTTATCCAAAAATGTTTTCTTGAACAGATCAAAGGAATTCATCGTATCCCCGATTGGGTTGAATTGTAAGATTGGCTGATCAATTCCGACATCCGTAAAATCCTTCAGATGTGTTTTGCATTCATCAGGAGTGCCAGATATTGCAAGTGATTGCAGCATTGCATCGGTGACTAACTCGTGATTCAATCCGAATCCTGTTTTTTTAAACTCGTCATAAATTTCACCGGCTTCTTTTTTAAATCCGTTGTCTGATAAAAATTTGCGGTAAATGTTCCCGACGGAGACGTAAAACGCAATGGTTTTTTTTGCACGCAATCTTGCCTCCTCAGAATTTTCAGAGACGCATGTGATCAACTGGCATGTGACGTCTATCCTTTTTTTTGATTGCATTTTTGATATTGTTTGCCTCATTTCATTTAGGGGTCTCAGGTAAAATATCACGCCATCGCCTATTTCCCATGCAAGATCAACCATTTTTTTATTAATCGCTGCAAGATAAATTGGAATTTTTGTTCTGGTGGGCTTGATCAACAATGTAAAGTTGTTTAGTTTGAATATTTCGCCATCGTAGTTTGCTTGCTTTCCAGACAATACGAGTCGTATTACATCCACAGACTCCCTCATTCGTTGCAAAGGCTTTTCAAATTTGTTGCCGTGAAACGACTCGACAATCGGCAAACTGCTGGTTCCAAGCCCTAAAACCAATCTGCCTTTTGACAACGTATCTACAGTAGCTGCCCCCATCGCAATGGTCGAAGGGCTTCTGGAATAGATGTTGATTATCGAAGAGCCTATTTTCTGATTTTTTGTTTTCGACGACACTGCTCCCAACATTGAAAAATTCTCCATTCCCCACGTCTCAGGTACCCATACTGTGTCCGTATTGGTGTTTGAGATTATTTCTGAGCACCGTAACACCTCGTCTATTGACAATAAAGACCCCAAACTGCAGGCTATACGCATGAAAACAGTATGTATTTTGGATATTCTAGTGTATCTGTTTTAGCAATGGGTGAATTTTCATTGAGGCCGAGTATTATCAGAATGGATCATAATTGGAATCATTGAGCCAGCAAGTATTTTCAGAAAAAACTGATGAAAAACCAACCTTTTGGGACACGGCTACAAGATATGCCTTGATTGCCAAGGACGAGCAATTCGTGGAGGAAATGGCATATGTCATGGTAACCTTACACCGAACTGGCGCATGAGATTCTAAGACTATTTCATTATTTTCTCCACTTCCAAAGCGCACTCTTCCATGTCTTTGAATGAGTCAATGGAATGCCACTTTACGTTTTTGAATTTTACAACGTTGAGTTTTCCTTTCTTTGCATAATCTGGAAAAACTGTTTTTTCAATATCCCCTTTATCCGGCAAATCTTTGAGAATACTCTTTTCCAAATGATAAATTCCTGCATTCATCCACGTGTCTGAAACTTCTTTCTTTTCTTTGAAATTTATAATTTTATCATCCCGTGTTTCCAAGATTCCAAACTTTGTTTGCAATTCAATAGACGCAATTGAATTTTGCTTTTCAGATAATTTTTTCAAATCTATGTTTGTAATGGTGTCGCCGTTTATCACAAAGAATGATTTCTCCTTGATCATTTTACCTGCCTTTTTAATTGCCCCTCCAGTACCCAAGGGAGTTTTTTCTACAGAATACCTGATCTTAATTCCTATTTTTTTAACGTCAAGATATCTCTCAACCATCTCTTGCTTGTAGCCCGTACAAATTATCACTTCATCGACTCCGAATTTTTTGAGATACTTTAACTGCCATTCAATAATTGGTATGTTCTTAATCGGGACTAGTGGTTTTGGGATGTAATCTGTGACGGGTCTTAATCGCTTTCCTCGACCTCCCGCCAGAATTATAGCTTTCATCTATGTTGTGACGGGTTTTTTAGGATTTATATTTTCAGATTTTACAATCTCTTCCATCTTTTTTGCAAATTCGTTATAGATTCCCTCCAATTCTCTTAACGGCATTTCAATGCCCAACATTTTCATAGTTTTATTCCATGATTCGATATATTTTTCATCCTCCAGCCCCTTTCCAAGAGTTTCAGCAATAGAGTGAACCCCCTCTGTTTTTCCCAGAGCGTAAATTGCAATTTCTTTATCTGTTAACATGATTTTTCACTTTCTGTGAGGTAGTAGTGGAGCTCGGTATAGCATTCCACACAATAATCCTCAAATTTTGTATGATCACAATCATATACTTTATTCACGTCATTTTCACATTTGGCGCAAGTAGTCATGGCTAATCCCTTTAAGATTTTTTTATCTTAATTGCACCTAATGCAATTTGGAAAATTGCCGGAGCAAACAGCATTAGAGGATTTCTTTCTACACCTTCAGGTGCAGGAGTTACTATCATTGCAAGACCTCCAATTAGAATTAAAACACCTGATACTATTATCAGACCGCCTAATTGCTTTGATGGTTTTTTAAAAGACATGAAAAATGCTACTATTGGTAAAATAATTGCTGGACCGCCTAGTCCTGCTCCTCGTTGCATATCATCTAATGGTAAAAATCCATCACCGTTTTCACTTCCCATTGTAACGGCAACATCAGCACCATACAAAGCAAGTAATCCGATAGATATTGCCGTAATTATGATGGATGTCTTTAGAAGCATGTTTGGATTTGCTATTTACAACTAATAAATCTAATCAGATGCTTTGACAACTGATTTTGGTTTTATGGACTCTGTTTTTTCCAACAACTCAGAAATCGATTCATCGTTAATTCCAACTATGTTGATGTGTCCTAATTTTCGCAATGGTTTTGATATTTTTTTACCGTACATTTTCAAAAAAACCCCCTCACCTGTAATGTCTAATGGAGCATATTCTCCGGTAAACCCCTCACTTCCCAAAATATTATACATTATACAATTATGAATTAATTTAGTACTTCCCAATTCCAATCCAAGAATTGCCCTCAAGTGCTGTTCAAACTGAGAAGTTTCACTGGATTGCAAAGTGTGATGGCCTGAATTGTGAACTCTGGGAGATATTTCATTGATCACTATGTCGTCATCTGCAGTGACAAACATCTCTATGCCAAAAATTCCAGCACCTTTCAACACCGCCATGGTTTTTTCTGCAATCCGTTCTGCTTTTTTTGCAACAGTTTCTGAAACTCTTGCCGGTGCAATTGTTTCTCGCAAAATATTCTCTTCATGTATGTTTTCAACTAGTGGATACGTTTTGATTTGTCCGTGTGTATTTCTAGATGCGATGACTGAAACCTCCATGCTGAATGGCACAAATTTTTCCAAAAGAAGTGGCCGCCCCTTAAAATAATCATACGCGTCCTGCACGTCGCTTTCAGAATTAATTTTAAAATTGCCTCTGCCATCATACGCGTCTCTTCGTGCTTTTAGCATTG
>JAQBHN010000124.1:0-4546 GCA_032127635.1 Nitrososphaerota archaeon | reverse complement strand
GAAAATCGTTCAATGCCAGTATGTTTTACTGAAAAACAATACAAAATGATCGAAGAATTTGCCAAGAGAAACGGTATGCTCAACGCAAGTCAGGCTCTTGAAAAAATCTTAAGCCAATAAGCATTTTTTGTTATTTTTATTTTGTTTACATTTATAGAATATGTCGTACCAGGATGATCAAAGAAAATGGGACTATTCAGCAAGAAACCGTCATTTTGCAGTGTTTGCAACAAGGAGCTAACTCACAAACACAAACCAAAAAGAGAATGGAACATCAAAGGCCTCCTGTGCGGAGACTGCCATTTTGAGAAATCAAAAGAATACTACGAAGGCAAAGTCAGACAGCCATGCGTGGTATGCGGAGAAACACAGAAAATTACCGATTTGTGGGAGCCCAGATGGCAGTGGGACATGGAAGGTTTGTTGTGCAAAAAATGCTTCGACGCCAAAGAGGAAGACCACGGCAAGAAAAAGAATTTTTGCTCGCTGTGCGGAGGGAAAATGTCGTTGTTCAGATACAACCCGAAGGGGGATTGGAAGATCGAAGGCCAGCTCTGCAGAGGTTGCTGGGATGAAAAGAAAGCAGAGCTTGGATAAAGTGGGATTCTTTAAAAAAATCAAATGCGAAGTTTGCGATAAAAAATTTTCAAAAGTGGAAGAGGTTATGAATCACAAGCAGATTGTTCACGGCAAAGACTTGCAGTACGATTGCAAGGAATGTGACAGGTATTTTTCAAACATGGAAGACATGAGAACCCATTTGCAAAGAGAGCACAGTTACAAAAAAGACAGATGACTAGATTGCTTTCACTGTTTTGACTACAGGAGGCCTGTCCTTAGTAAACACTCTGAATCCACAAATGCATTTGATTTCAGGCAGTCTGGATAATTCAGAATTTAAAACGCTAGTTCCGCACCTTAAGCAAGAATAATGCACCTCGAAAGTTTCAACAGGCGTTTCCTCTACTTCATCAATTTCTTCTTGAACCATATTTATCATCAGAATTTCTATAATTTAAGGATACCAGATTATGTCAGAGACAATTCGATATAGACATCGTCAGGAATTTTTAGTCGCATTAGTTGTCGGATTGCTTTGTCATCGGCGTTGATATTGATTATTCTTCTGTGCATTTTCATCTCCCATTTTTCATATGTTTCAGTGCCGCTGCCGCACGGGGATTTTCTAGTTGCAACGTGTAATCTTTTTACGGGAAGCGGGGTTGGGCCTTTAACTTTAACGCCGGTTTTTTTACCGATGCCCATTATCTCGCTGCACACATCGTCTAGCTTTGGTAGACTGACAGAAGTGAGTTTGACACGGGCAGTTTGAGTCATAAATCAGCCTTATGGTACGTACTTCTCAGTAATTTCCTTGACAATTCCTGCTGCGATTGTTGCACCCATATCTCTAAGGGCGAATCTACCCATTTCAGGGAACTCTGCGAAAGTTTCTATGCATGTTGGTCTCACAGGTCTGATTTTTACAATTGCTGAATCTCCAACTTTAAGGAACTTTGGATTTTCTTCTTCTACTGCACCGGATGCTGGGTTGATCTTTTGGAGGAACTCAGTGATAGTTGCTGCAACTTGTGTAGTGTGTGCGTGCATTACCGGTGTGTAGCCAGGAGCAATTGCTGTTGGGTGGTGAATAACAATAATTTGGGCTTTGAATTCTTTTGCAACATTTGGTGGTGAATCAGGAGTACCAAGGACATCGCCTCTCTTGATATCTTTCTTTTCAATACCTCTAAGGTTGAATCCAATGTTGTCACCTGCTTCTGCAGTTGGCATTTCGGTGTGGTGTGTTTCAATAGATTTGATTTCACCCAGTGCACCTGAAGGCATGACAATGATTTTTTGGCCTGCTTTCATGACACCTGTTTCAACTCTACCTACGGGTACAGTACCTACACCTGTAATAGTGTAAACGTCTTGAATTGGTACACGTAGCGGTTTGCCAATTGGTTTTTCAATTACTTTAAAGTCATCAAATGATTCAAGCAATGTTTTACCTTTGTACCAGGCCATATTCTCAGATCTTTTGACCAAGTTATCGCCTTTCCATCCAGAAACTGGAATGCATGGTACGTTTTCTAATTTGTAACCAACAGATTTTGCTAGAGCCTCACCTTTTGCTTTGGCCGCCATGAATGCCTCTTCTTTGTATTCGACTGCATCCATTTTGTTGATTGCAATAATTAGTTGGCCTACACCGAGTGTTTTGAGCAAGAATGCGTGTTCTCTTGCTTGTCCACCTGCAGCAATTGCAGTATCGGTCTCACCTTCTTTTGCTGAAAGTACTAGAATGGCGGCATCTGCTTCAGAAGCACCAGTAATCATGTTTTTAATGAAGTCCCTGTGACCAGGAGCGTCAATCAAAGTAAAGAAGAACTTTGCTGACTCAAACTTTTGGAAAGCTAGATCGATTGTAATACCTCTCTCTCTTTCGTCTTTAATGTTATCCATAACCCATGCATACTTGAAAGTATCACCTTTTCCGGTCTTTTCTGATTCTGCACCGTGAGCTGCAATAGTTCGTTCATCTACAACTCCGAGATCCATCAAAAAATGACCCATAGTAGTTGATTTTCCGTTATCAATATGTCCTGTAACAATCAGGTTCAAGTGTGGTTTAACTGCCATATGGATTGCCTTGCTGAGGGCATTTATTACTGTTATGAATTTTTGAGAAAAAAATAAACAGTCTTCAATTTATTGCAGATCATAAAACCTAGCTAAAAGCACATAAATCAAAGAGATAAAAATTACATTTATGAAAATTACAGTTTCAGTTATCAAAGCAGATGTCGGAGGAATTGGCGGACATACAAAACCTAGTGACGGCCTAATCAAAGCAATTAGAGATACCGTTGAAAATTCAGGCGATTTACTTATCGATCACTACATAGGATATTGTGGAGACGACACACACATCGTAATGACCCACAGACACGGTGTTGACAATGCAAAAGTCCACAAATTGGCATGGGATGCATTCATGGCAGGGACTGTAGTGGCAAAAGAAGAAGGGCTTTACGGAGCAGGTCAGGATCTTCTAAAAGATTCATTTTCAGGAAACGTAAAAGGAATGGGTCCTGGAGTTGCAGAATTGGAATTCGAAGAAAGGCCTAACGAAGCATTCACTGTTTTTGCAGCAGACAAAACAGAGCCAGGCGCATTCAACTATCCAATATACAGAATGTTTGTAGACACATTGAGCAACACAGCGCTGATTGTAAACAAAACTCTTGCAAGCGGAGTGGTTATGAACATCATGGATGTTGAAAAAGCACAAATTGCAGAATTGCACTTATGGGAAGACAAACCAACTATCGAAGCAGCGTTAATGTATCCAGGAAGATATGTCGTGGATTCAGTGTACACGAAAGATGGTGAGCCGATTCTCGATGCATCTACAGACAGATTGCACAACATTGCAGGAACATATGTCGGAAAAGATGATCCAATCATGCTAGTAAGAACACAAAAGAATTTTCCAGCAACAGAAGAAGTTGGAAGCATGTTCAACAACCCGCATTACGTTGCAGGAAATACAAGGGGCAGCCACAACATGCCGCTAATGCCGGTGAAATTAAACTCGGCAGCATCAATCAACTTTTGCATTCCAATTGTGGAAGCGCTGGTATTCAGCATGCACAATGGCAAACTGGTCGGACCGTTTGACGGATTTTCAACACCTGATTGGGACTACATACGGGAAATTGCAACAAAGAAAGCAATTGCAATCAGAAGCCAGGGATTCATCCATCCAGCAACACTGGTACCGTCAGAGTTGGAATACGCCGAAGGCTACAGGGCAAGAATGGAAATACTCGAAACCAAGATGAAACCAATGGAGAAGAGTTCGTCCGGCGAAAAGAAAGAGAACTACGAAGATCCAGATTAGCAAACTCGGATCGTGTCAATCGTAGGAAATAGTTAAATTCCAAAAAACATTATTCAGTACAGGTCATGAATGCTTTTCAAAGGGTGTTTGATTGGAAGACGTATGTTTTCACAGCGCTAGCAGTCATATCATTTTCAAGTTTTGTGGCAGTGTTGTTCGGGCAAACCATCCCCGGAGTCATCGTAGGATTTTTTAAAATTGCCGGAGAATACGTGGTTTTAGGAACAGTCTTTATTTTTGCGCTAGCATGGTTTCTCAAAGCAAGGCCACACAATCGCCCCAAAGAATACACCGTTGTGCCATTTGACGTGTACGGCAAAAAAAGTGAGATTGACGGAATAAGAACAAATTTCAAAACACACGACGTTGCATGGAGCTTTATGAAGCAATACAAAGAATCGTACCCATTGTACAACTTTGCACTGGTTTCAGATCTTCAAAATTCCAACAGACCAACAATCTTCAGATACATCTAATTCAGACTTTTATTCAAGATCACACAGAGAAGTGAAATGGAGTTTTCAATTTTATCTGAATCATTTGACAAGATGGAATCCACCAGAAAAAGATTAGAGCTGACACAGTTTCTAGTGGAGTTGTTTGAAAAAACCCCTCACGATGTAATTTCAAAAATAG
>JAQBHN010000123.1:0-3577 GCA_032127635.1 Nitrososphaerota archaeon | reverse complement strand
ACTCAAAGATTTTTCCAAAGCATATGCTGTGATGTACTCTATTGTTTTGGTTTCTCCCAAAATAAAGTATATTGGAATTGCAAAACCGACTCCCAAAGATATCCAGATAGATGTCCAAATGATTTCAAGTTTGAAACTATCTTTTGGTTTTTGTGATTTCTTGAAAAATCTGTGAAAGTGATCTGAAAACAAATCTATAGAAATACCTGTAATGACAATTACTGCAAAACCAATCCAGAGTAAATCTAATTCCAACTTTATCGGTTCCCAATCTTATCGTATTATTAATAGATATCATTGGCAGTACAAAATTAGTTTGATACTTGTTGTTATCAAATGCAAATAATTCATTCTGAACTCCAACACGCTTAAGTTCAAACATAGTTTATGAGATTAGACAATGGTATTTGGCTTTAAATTTGCATTTTGGAGGTTCAAATCCAAAGAAACTGCCAAGATCGTAGAGACAAAAGATGATCAAGATTCAACCTAGCAAGTTACACCTCGTGTCAAGTTCATGATTCTTGCAGAAAACTTATGACTTTGCAAACTGCTGAAAATCAGTGGCAATCTGAGATTGGGATCAACATTGATCAAGATTCTGTTTTAGTGCAATCTCCCCTCATCTTAAATAACCAAGATGATGTTTTCATGTCATGTATGATAAAATTCTGGTGCCTCATGCGGGTACTCCCATGGGCGACAAGGCACTCAAACACGCAGTACACATAGCAAAATTTGATTCGTCTGAAATTTTGATTTTACATGTAGTTGAGATGTTACAAAAACCTCCAATGTTTGCATTGTCCGGAACGGAAATTAATGCCTTAGACAGGGAGTTTCAAAAAGCTGCAAAACAATCTGTGATTAATAGCGAAAAAGAAATGGGTAAAAAAGTCGAGTATTACAGGTTACAAAATATCAATATCAGGCACAAGGTTGTGATTGGATATGCCGACGAGATAATAGCAAGGTATGCTAAAAATCATAATTTTGATCTCATTGTTATGGCAAAAAGGAAAAAACTGTCTGGAATAAAAAAACTATTGTCCCTAGGCAGTGTTTCAAGAAAAATTGTTGAGATTGGGATATGCCCAGTTTTGCTAATTGATGCTTGATTTTAAATTGCCATTGATCTGTGATGGGGCTGATGGGAATTTGTCCCCTATTCTGTTCCCTGCAATTACAGCTGCTTCTTTCAGAATACTCTCAGTTTCTTCATTTGACGAGCTATCCAATTCAAAGCTTCCACCAAACGAGTCTGTCATCATTCCTCCCAAAAGATTTGACATTCCTTCAAATTCAACCCCTGCTTGTGGGATGAATCTGCCTAATGCCGGAGCTATTGAATGCATTGTGGCAATGACTGGTCCTAATGTAACCATTGCATCTCCAAGTTCAGTCATAGTTGATAATCTTAATTTAATTTGTTCAAGAGCAAGTTTGAGATTGCCCAGTAATTTCTCATTCTTTCTTAATTCCACAAGCTCATTTGCAAGAATTTTACCCGTGGATTTATCATGCTTTTGTTGTGCAACAACAATTCTGCTAAATAACTTTGCATCTTTTTCTTGTAGTTTTTTGTGCATGTAGTCAATCTTTGAAAATGTTTGATTGAGTTTTCCAATGGATTGCTGTATTCTTGGTTTGAGTGGTGGTTCTTTTTTAATCATGCCATGAATTTGATCATTGAGTCCCGGCTTTGGAGTTTTATTCCAATTATCTTGAAACGTTGGCATGATCTTCATGTAAATATTTTTCTCAAATTATTAGCAGTATACTAAAGTAGACAAACTGAATAATATTTTTAATCCATTTTTTTGATGTGGTTGAATGATCTGTTCGGCTGCATGATCAAACATTTAATTTGTGTTTTGATCAAAACAAGCCTGTTTAATTGATTTGATCAGCATCAGGACCAGATTGCCCGTAGAAATTTGTTGTTATGTTGTCAGCAATGTCAATTTGTAATAACTTTTTTCTGTGACCATATCTGTTCGTTTAGAACGTGGCATTTACAATCAGCGGATTTTCCTTTACAGTTTTTTTGATGTAGTGGCTCATCACATTTATGACAAGTTGGATCTCTCCAACTTGCTTGATTTCCACAATTGGCGCATTTCATTATTTGTTAGACCTTGACCGAATAGCAGCATACAAAATATTAAACAAAATGGTAATTGACTTAAACTCTCATAAAGTCAACTGGTTATCATAATTTAGTTTGTACACATTTTTCTCGAGGTCAGAATTATTTTAAAAATAACAATTACTCTAATTAATTATGATTAAATGATTCTTCAGTCCTGTTTGGGGTTTAATCACCAGCTGACCAATATTTCAATCTAGTTTATCTTCTCTTGGAATCTTACCCTTCTCGTTGAATTGTTCTTGGATATCCGATGTCGCGTTTCCATATTGGACATTCAAATTCTTGTTCAGTCTCGTGATCTCGTTTTGTGTCACTTTGGCCTTTTCTTGGAATATTTCCATAGCCTCAAATGATGATTTGCCTTCATTTAATGCATTTTCCTTGGCTTCATGTGCCTGTTTTGTCAGCATTTCTGTAAACAGGAACTGTTGCCAAAATATCCCCCTTACAGAATTATCTACTTTTGCTATGAATTTGAAAAATGCATTTCTAGGATTATACTGTTCATTCTTTTTCTCAGAATCTTTTAAATCGTTTTGCAGGTCTATCTGAGCAAGTCTTCTTTGTTCATCAACTTGATGTTGTTTTTTGATGTTGATGTCTCTCTTCACATCTTCTGTTTTTTGTTTTTCAAGTTGCTGTATCATTTTTGAAAAAGGATCCAACTCTATGTTTTCATTGCTTTTTGGTGTTTTTTCTATTTGTGATTCTTGTGTGATCGATGGTTTACTTACCACTCCACTGTATGTGATTTGGGAATTTGCATACCTGTTATCTTTTTTTGCATAAACTGTAATAGCATACTCCCCAATGTCTACTGGCACTGGCGATGATGCTGAAAACTCGCCTGTAGAGTTTGTCGATGTTTTAATGATTCCCGAAGGAAAATTCACTTGTATTTGTACATCTGAAACTGGATGGTTATCCAAAGTAACTGCCTTTCCGTTTACAAATGGGAATTGACCTACCTTAAATTCAGACAAGCTGTTAATTGAAAATGTAAAATCTTCCGTAGCCAGTGCCGTGTTAACTGAAAACAAACCTAGCACACATGAAATCAATGCCATGGAAACAATTTTGAACATGAGTTGGTTAACAAAAAACAAAGTTAATTTACAATATCCAAAAATATGATCAATTCATTGTAAATTTGTAGAGTCGGATCGAGTGTTGTATCATAAAAATAACAGCATTTGTTCAACGTATTAAGAATTAATCAAATTGTTTGAAAAATCACACCATTGATCAATATACCATAAAATGCTATTGCACCGCATGCAAGTTGGGTTTGTTTTGGTTTTCACCGTCATTGGAATAATTTTATTTTCCACAATGCAGAGCTCTTTTGCGGAAGAATCAATCAAAATAAGTATTCCAAAAGGAACGTCTGTTTTAGGATGTGAGATTAAATCTCTGTGTTATATC
>JAQBHN010000122.1:0-6518 GCA_032127635.1 Nitrososphaerota archaeon | reverse complement strand
GCCAGATCTAGAATTTCAGCCCACGTAATCTTCCCTTTATCTTCAATGTGTTTTTTAAAATCAGGATTCATGGATTCGGCAATATCTCGGCACTGATCAAAGGTTTTGCCGTTTTTGTATGCCCGAATTCTAGTATCACATGCATCCATAGCCGTATTTGATTGAAAATCTAATTAAACCTAGACAGCATGCCTTCAAACAAATACTGGAATAAAGAAGGTAAATCATGGTAATAAAATCAACTGAAGAATATGTTGATTTTTTTATAAATCTGAACATGGGGGAGAATGTTCCACTTTTGAGTTTTGTAAACAATGAAAGGATGGTGCTTAAGCAAAAATTGGAACACAGGGGCATAGAGAAGGCGCCAATAATGAACGGAATCAGAATTTTGGAGGGGCTGGTGGCGGAGATCAACGAGTCAGGGCAAGAAGCCGTATTAGAGAAATATCAAAGCAAAGACTAGGAGAAAGAGATGGATAAAAACTCAGAGATCATCAGAACTGAAATCATCAGAATACTAAATGAAAATGGAAAGACAAGGGGTACCGAACTTGCCAAACGAGTCATAGAGAAAGTAGGCAACGAGAAAATAGTCTATCGGGAGATTAGCGCACTGGTCGAATCCGGAGAAATTGACAAAAAAGTTCACAGCAGGTCACACATCGTGTATGAGCTAATCAATCTCTCCGAATCAGTAAACAATCAGCTGAAGAACCTACACAGGGAGGCGGACATGGTGTATGAAGAAATATCCAACTTTGAAACAACCGTGAAGGAGGAGAATCTCTCATATCACGAAAGGCTAAGATCAGTCATCCATCAAATCCACATAGTGCAGTCGACAGACGGAATCATGAAATTGCTGTCGTACTATCCTGCCTTCAAAAAGGACAGAATGTATTCTCAGATCATCAGAAAAATAGACGATTGCTGGGAATCAATCATGAGCAGCATTGCGCATCAGCAGGAAGTGGATTTTCTCAACGAGGTTCTTTCAAATTTAAGAATATCGCACATAGATTCAAAGAACGTGAACTAGTCCACAATCCTGACAAGATAGATGGGCCTATCTGCCTTGTCCTCGTAGATGAACTCTGAAAGCTGAACGTTCTTGATTTTTTTCTCGCTGAAAAAGTGAATGTATGCGCGATTGTCCGCAGTAAGCAACTCGCAATCATTCTCCTTGCAAAAAGTTGCCAGGGTCTCATCATAGTCTCGCTGTTTTAAGTCGACTCCAACGACAAATATTTTGTGATAGTTTTCCAGGTGTTTTTTAGCGCCTTCGTTTACCAACCACTTGCAATTTTGATCTATGAGCACATTTTTCATCAATTACAATAAATTTTTGATTCAACTTAAGCATATTGCAGTTTAAAATCCGCTTGCAATCCAGTGTTAAAAGTAGCATGCCCAAGAGTATGATTTGAAAGCATTGCGAAAGTCAGAGTAATCTCAAAATCCGTGAAATTCAGACCACTGGTTTCCGAGTTTGTCGATTATTTTCCAGCCAAGCCTGTCGATGTTAACACCGGGTTCTGCGATCACCAGTATGACGTATTTCCCAAGGGGAAAACTCATCATTACGACTTTTTCCCTCCTGGAGGAAGAGTATTTTACCCTGCCCAAATTGGCGTCAAATCCGGTCCTATTTGCCACCCTATGCGCCAATTCCTGAAACATTTGTTGTCTTCTAGCATCACTCTCAAAAGGAATCAACCCGCTTTTCATATCGCCTGCAATCAGTTGACCAGAGCCGTCAATAAGGCCGCAAAATCGGATTTCAGGTTCCAGCAAAATATCGTTTATTTTATTTTTCATCTCTTCAATGGGAAATTCCAAATCAGCCATTTACAAGCTAATTACAATTTCATCGTATTTAATATAATTTCACTTACGGGAAATCGCCCTGGAGATACTTGATTGCGATATAAGCGCCAATAATGATCAGCAGCCCCACACTTGCAATCATTGTCTTTCTCTCGTTCCACGCGACGTTCATGAATTTTCTGCAGGAATAATGAACTTAAGCGTATTGCAGTTCAGAATAGACGGTTGGCGGCAAATGCGGGGGAGCATCAAGTACTTATTTTCAATAATGCCACAAGGTGCATTGGATGTAAAAGAAGAAGACACGTCAGAAGAATCTAAAAACAACCACATCTCATATTACAGATCACTTTGCAGGGTAATCTCAGAAATTCAAGAGGAGAAAGAGCAGGAAGGCGAACCGGCAATCAAGAGCCATCTGGACAGCAGGGTAGACGCGATAGAGAAGGATAAAAAAAGGATAAGAGATATGTTTCCAGACACCAGGGAAGAGGAATGGGATGGCCACACCGACTGAGAATAACCACAACAAACATCTGGATTTACTTCACGAATACAAAATTCATCTTGTAAAGTACGTAGAAGTTTTAGAAAAAATTGACAAGCAGTCAGAATTTGCAAAAGATTGGAATCAGTCA
This sequence comes from Nitrososphaerota archaeon, assembly GCA_032127635.1. Classification (GTDB taxonomy): domain Archaea; phylum Thermoproteota; class Nitrososphaeria; order Nitrososphaerales; family Nitrosopumilaceae; genus Nitrosopumilus. The sequence continues at coordinate 4,050 of JAQBHN010000122.1, read as the reverse complement.
ACGATAAAAGAGAGGAAGCGGGAAATCAAAGTGATAGACAGGGTTTTGAAAAACCTGATACGGTTCTAGACGGAATTTTTCTGAGTCAGATCATACAGAAAATTGCAAAACGCGTCAACGTGTTCAGACGATACGCCGTCAAACCATGCAAGCTCTTTGTCGATGCTGAAATCCTTAAAAACATATTTCAAGTTTGACTCGACATAGTCCACTTCATCTTGCACTGATTTGCCAATTTGTTCCATCATGTCATCAGATAGTTTGTAATTGCAGGTCATCAGATCCATCTGAACATAGTAATTTCCATGGGCGGGATTTATTTTTGCTTTGATAAACGGCTTGTTTTGTTGCTGGCAATCACGGTAGTGCTTGTCATATTCAAACATCTTAGAGTCGCCAAGATATTTGTGAAACGCCATGACATCCAAAGCGCACAGCCTTTAAAAAAGCCTAAAGGTCTGCAGTGATTTTTTTGACTGTCGTAATCAATCTAATTTTTGTGCTGATTGGCATTTCAGGCTCCATTGTAAAATATACAATGTTTCTTTTCGTGTAAATTACCATCTGAGAAACCTTTTCTCTCTCAACATGAACGTATCTCACTTTTCCAAGTGAGCTGTCAAACTCTTTTCTCATAGTGCGCCTTTGGGCGACCTGATTGCAAAAATGCTCCTCTTCCTTTTGATTTTTTAAGTTTGTCTTTCCTGCCTTCATAATGGCTTCTCGAATATTGCCCTTAGTATCAATAATAGCTGCAAACCTCATCTTCGGGTCCAACTTGAGTATTTTTTGGATCATATCAAGCAGATCAACCTTTTTGGAAGCCATGTCAACTAGAAAAAGATTCGCTAAATATAAGCCATCAAATTTTTTGATAAAGATGACTTTGCAATACAGATAGCGGTTAATTGATAAACATACGATCAGGCGAAAGAATCCGTTGAAGGGGTTCTCGAAGAATTAGAAATGCAGTCATCAGTTGAAAAATTAAAAAACAGACACTGCTGATCTTTCAGACGACTGCACGATTTTCATCCTCCGGCCCGATGTCTCAAACAACATGCAAAATTTGCCTGAATTGAATATTTGACTGAATGTTTGGATTTGAAATATGGAAATTCCTTGCATAATAGCGGCACAGATTTTTGCTGGCGCTGTTTATTAATCAGAAAAAAACAGTCTGGATATGAAGATGTCCGTCGGAATAGCAACCATAGGGATTCTGATGTTTGTGTCTGGCTTGATAATGTTCTATTCAGTCGAATTGGGACAAACAGATACCTTGCTGAGATTTGTTAAAAATGCAGGCACATTTGTAGGAATTAGCGGAATGGGTGTTGGTCTTGCAGGTATTTTGCTATACCTAATCAGCAAGAACGAGCCATCGATAAAAGGACACTCCGACGTTTAAAATCGAGTCATCGTTCCAGTCATCGTTACAGTCATCAGCCCACAGCAATTACAAATTTACAGACATTGCAGAATAGCACACCCATGTCAGACGTTGATTTGGTTTTCGCAGGAAATGTTCCACGGCACATCAATCAGCCATTCACCGAAGAGATTGGCACAGGATTTCCAATGTCAAGTTCATTTGCAACATTCGTGATTGCATGCGCAATTTTCCGGCACGTTGCAAAAAAGTGGAATTGGCACTGGCGGTAAAATTAAAAACTAAATTATAATAACGCATACAGGAAACAAATGACAGATGGCTGAAATTTGGTTGTGGGCGATATATGTTAAGGACGAGGGTGGCTATGAGATAATTTTGAAATCGCTAAATCATTACAGAAATAGATTAAAAACACTTAACGACAGCCCGGAATTAAAAGAGTCAGCGGCAATGTTTGCATCGGTTTTGAATCAGCAAGCAAGAAAAATAGTTCCAAAGATCAGCGAGGTCATTGAAAAAATACACGCCGGGCTGAAAGACATTCGGGACATGGATGCCTTGGAGGAAGAAAAACAATTGTTAGAGAAAGCCCTATCATGCTATGAGTCAGACATCCACAAAGCAGAAGATACAGGGCACGAATATTTTGTAAAATTGGTCGGAGACATGGAGCAGGGAAGACATGATTTAGAAACCATCAAGACGGCGTTGAAAAAAATCAATTATTTTTCAGAATAATTTTACAATCCTTGCAGATACCAATCAAAATAGGGCAACAGCGCCCTGCATTGTTCTTTTTTATCCCGTTCATCCGCAGAGTCACGAATTTTTTGCATTTTGCCTTGCAGATATTCGGAAATGAGTTCGTTTTTGAAATGAGGTCTTATTTGATTTAAAACGTCAAGAGTTTTTTCAGGAGATGTATTTTCAAAATCGTCCAGAATTGCATTTATTTGATCTTCTAAAGGCATGGAACCAGTCAGACATTCCCATTATTATTTTACATGGGTTTTGACAAATCTTCATTATCCCACGTTAAGCGAAACTTTCCAGTGACTCTAAACATGTGAAGTTTTCCCCCCTCCTTGAAATGAAGCCTGTAGGATTTATTCGAAATGTCTTCCACATCTATACTGACATCGTCTTTGATGGTTTGGAAAACCAAAGGATCGTTGGAGATTTGCAACCATTCATCTTTATCAAAATCCATGTGAAATTTTGTGTATAGCAGTCCCACGGATTACTGATAAAAAGACCCGAATAAATAACTAGATGAAATCCTATTTATCCAGCGAACCCCGAGAGGTGAGAATTTCCAAATCGCTCATAATTGCAGGGAATACTGTTTCAAAATCCCCATTTTTTCTAACAATTTCAAAAACATCGTGGATTAATTGTTGAATTGCCAAATGCTCGTCATGGTATAATGTCTTTTTTGGGTTTTTTGCAGAGTCTAAAAGAGTAAACCCGTTATCTGCACGAATCAAATTTTTCAATAGAAAATTTGCAAGGGCTATCTTTTCATCGACGTCTTTGTGAGAATAATCAAAATTTAATTTTTTAATTTTTAATTTTAAATCATGATATGAATTGGCCGTATTTCGCTCTATTTTGTGTTGTAGTTTCGCCTCATAATTTTCGGTTGGAAGATAAAATTTCATATTTCCTTGTTTTTTTACAAAGATGATTTCTTTATCCAACAAAGAATCCCTTGTTTTCTCAAAAGTAGCTTTTGCCATAAATTCCGGAACGATTTGTTTCAGTAATGCATTATGATGCAAGTTTGGATTATCTTTGATGACCTGAAATACAACACGTTCACGCTCATGTGTTTCTAAATTGGGCTCAATTTGACTCATCATATCTAGGTCGACCTAACATAAACAGGTCATGTATTAATAATTATCTAAACATGATATTCATCAATCAGCATTATTCGGTTTGTTGGACTTTTGGTCATTAAAAATTTGCAAATATTCCATGTCTAAAAGTACAGGAAAAATACCGTGTTTGTCATCCCCTACCAACAGACGATCATAGTCAGGCAATAAAATGTAGGTTTGCTCAGAATTATCAAATCCATTAGCTGTAATTAAATCTAGATTAACACCACCAACATCAATTGAAAACTGAAAACCAAATGTAACGGCATTCTGAATATTCAGGCCATAATCACTATTGTAAAGATAAAGTACTTCATCACTCAGAACGATCGTAACATCAGCATTACGTCCAGTTGTAACAACAGAAGATGCAAAAACAGATTCGGGACTAACAGTAGTAAAAACAATTGTCTTTATGTCCTTGTCAGTTATTGTTTTAAAATTATCCATAGCTTTTTTCATAGATTCATAGGAATTTAGCGAGTCAATCATAATTATTCCAGAATCTCCTTCAATCAACACACTAGATGATTTGTCATAATCAACTATGGCCCAAATTTGATTTCCAATCGAATGAATTTTTGGAAAATCAGAATAATCTATCAAATCAGATGAAGACGTATCACCGTTTACTTTTTGTTCAGATTCAAAAGGAAATTCTTGTTCTTCATCAAGAATAGATTCCTCGATTACTTTCAAATCTTTTGAAATTAAACCATCAGCCCCAACAGTTGCTTCTTCAGATTGCTCAACAGTTGCTTCTTCAGATTG
>JAQBHN010000121.1:0-6087 GCA_032127635.1 Nitrososphaerota archaeon | reverse complement strand
GTTATCCTTTACGGCCTCATTGATTTGTCCATAAAGGTCATCTTTGATCTCCTTTGCCAGTGTTAGTTTTGCCTGAGCGTTTGGAATATCGCCACTCATCAAAACCTCTTTTGCCAAATTGACTGATTCGTTTACTTTTTCCAAATTGACTGGCAGATTGCTTGATTCAATTAAATTTCGTAATCCTTCTATTTCATCGTCAATTTCTGTAATTTGCTCTTGAATCTCAAATGTACTGGCAGCAGTGATTTGTTTTAATATTCCAGGTGGAACTCCGCCTACTCCCAATCCCTGACCTTGTGTTATTCCGGTATCGGATGCGCTATCAATTCCAGCACCAAATCCAGATGGCAATTGAGTGGATGCCTGATTTTCAAGGGCCCCTATCTCCTCGGCTGCATTTTCAAACAATGCCATTGCAACTAATGCACTCTCTTTTGCAGTAACGATATCCCCTGCTTCAAGGGCAGATATTGCCTCATTGTATTTTTCCTCACCTGCATTGAAATATGTTTGAGAGGATTCAGGGATTTCATCCAAATTATTCATAGAATCCTGAATATTTTGATATGTCATGTCTAAAACCAGTTTGACTGGTTCTTCACCTGCGGCATATGCAGGCTGAAAAGCTGAAGATATACTAACTGATAATACTAAAAGTACAACGATTCCGAATATGCTCTTTTTCACTGCTGTTAGTATGGTATTACCGGATATAACCGCCCAGCTCGACTGCCTCAGGCGTCTGGTTCGAATAAACCTCTTAACATAATGACACATTGCAAATGGCAAAACAAAGTACATTCCAACATTCATCAGGATAATTCCTATGCCTAATCCTAAAATTTCACTCTCAGATTCTGCATTTTCCATAACAGAAAGGGATGACAACATTGGAGCAATTCCAACTTTTACCATTTCTTTGAAAATTGGATTTTCTCGTTCCAGATCTGCAATATATGGTGAGAACAAATAGTAGAATTGGTTAAATCCAGTCATAAACGATGCTCCCGAGATTGTCTTCATCAACTGATTGTCACGAATCTCTCTCAGGAGCTGCACCTGCGGTGCAAGTTCCGAGCCGTATGCCGCAGTTGCAATCAGACAGCCGCCACCTTCTGCTTTCTCAGATGTGTCCAGAATTCTAATCAGCCCTTTCTCGTGAGGGTCTATTCTTATCCAAGAGTGAGTTGCATTCTGATGGAACCGGGTAAAATCTACCTTTTCCCCATTTAACAATGCGTCATTTGGATTTTCCATTATTATTTTAGGAATCATTGTCAAAACTATCGCCTTGTCTCTTATGATGAACTGAATCCCGTCACCGTCTGCCGAGAATTCCTCAATTTTTGCAGCAGTGATTGTCTCAATGACATACTCTGAATCCCCGACAGGAACAAAAAACTCCTGAGATGTGACTGGCCTGATGGAGTAGCTTAAGGAGATGTCTCCGGGAGGCAAAACATACTCCCCATCTGCAATGTCCACAGGGATTGTGTTTAGCGAAACTAGTTTTGAGAGTGGCGGAAGACTGACTCTGGATTCAACATCGCTGTTGTATTTTAGCTTGAATATTCCTGATTCGTACGACAGGATATCCGCATCATACTTTAGATCTACAGACGAGGCTCCCAATGTTGCAATTTTCAGCAGTTCCTTGTTCTGAGTAGTGCCCAAGAGGATGTTTTTCTCGTCAATTGCCAACAAATTGGAGATTTTCTCTGAAATTACATGTGCGTCAATTGTCGATACGAATGTCTTTGGGAACAATGCCTGCGAGATCTTTGCCTTTCCTTCCGAGGTAACTGTTATTGTGATGTACTCGCCCCCTATCTGAGACAGCGCAGTTGCAATTCCGACCATTACAAGCAGAATTACAATGATCTGTAGTTTCATTGTGCTATCTTCTAGGTGATGGCGGTCCGCCCGGTCCTGAAATATCTACCCATTCGCCTTTAACGAACTTCTGAAGTTTGTTTGTGTCGCTGTTGTAAAACAATTCCCCCTCAGTGCCGTTAGTTGCGGGAGTACTGAAATATGGGTCATTTCCCTCATACTCAAATGGGCTTCTAGTGTTAGCAGATATTATTTTTTCCACCTGTACGATATCCTCTTCAGAATAGTTAATTTCCAAGGTAAGGGACACGCATTCAAATTTTGTAACCTCTCTGATCTCTACAGATCCAGTGTTTTCTACAAACCAAATTTTTCCTAACGAGTCCACGCCATGAACAAAATATTCAGTAACGTCACATTTATTGTATTTTAACGTCTCAATAATCTCCCCGTTTCCTGAAAAAATATCAATTGACACGTCCATCCCCTTGTTTTTGGAAGTGAGGGTTTTTGCATCCAGTGACTTTTTCACCAATGAATAAAATGGCTTTTTATCCATGCTTGGAACCGACTCCAGTAGGAAATTTCCCTCGCCGTCGACAAACCCGATTCTTGAGAACGAGTCAAACGGGTATACAACATTTGTTCCTGTCGGGTTTATTCTGACGAGTATTGCCTTTGCAACGTTATCATTTGACAGTGTTTCTCCAGCAAATGCCTGAATAATATCAAAACCGGAGTAAACTGTAGATAATGTTAGCAATACTGCTACTGATGCAATCGTAATGACGCCTATTTGCCTACTTTTCAATATCGGATTTACATGCATTTGCCTTATAAGCAATAGTATGTAATTCATCTTTTGATACGCAAAAATTGGAGGTTCGCATGGTTCGAACCAATTGTTATGCCTAGTCGAAAGCCGTGGATATATTGATTGTAACCACCATAATCTTTGAAGACCAATGAACATAACAGCACAAACCCCAGCATTTGACTCAGATTCTTTATTTTTGGACCAAGGGATGGAGTCACTTTTCAACATGACAAATGACGTCATGATGAAGATTAGACTCCGATCACAGGAGATCTGCCAATGACCTGTGAGTTTCCAGCAGACCCTTCAATGGATAGTCTGTTAAAAATGACAAATGACGTAATGATGAAGATTAGACTCCGATCCCAGGAGATTCAGCAATGAATTCAGGTGAACAGATCAATCTGTTTGATAACGAGTCAGACACTGCAATGTACAGGCATAAACTCACTCTTGAAAAAATTAAAAATGAACTAATCAATTTTGGGCTGACAAAAAGCCAGGCCAAGGTGTTTATCTATCTCGGCAAGTATGGATCGAAGACTGCCTCCGAGATTGCAAAAGCACTGCAACTGCCCAGAACTGAAACATACCACCTGGTGAATTCCCTCCAAAATATGGGGATGGTCGTCGCAGAACTGTCACATCCGACAAAATACACTGCAATGAATATGCGAGAAGCAGTCGCCACCCTGGTCAAACAAGAACAGGAGAGAATAGACGTCCTTGCAAACAAGGAAGAGTCCATCTCCGAGATGTGGAAAGAGATTCCATTCTTTGCAGTAGAGACAGACGAGTCAAAATCCGAGAAGATGCAGTTATTGCATGGAACCGGCCCTATTACAAACAAAATCAAGGACATGGTTGGAACCAGTTCTGAAGAAATCAAAATCTACGGGACTGTCTCGGATTTGATTAGAATGTATCATTCGGAGGTGTTTGATTGGATTGAAACCGCTCCCAGCAATCTCAAAATGGTTGTCTCGCCCCTAAACAAAACCCCCGAGTTTCTATCTGAAATGAATTCTGATTCAATTAGAGCAATACCTTCTGATTCTGAAAACAAGTGTTTCATCGTAAATGACAAAAAAGAGGTCCTCATCTTTATGCGCAATGCAACGCATCCAACCAGACAGGTCTTTGCATGGTGGTCCGATTCAGAAACTCTAGTCGATATGATGAGTTCGTTGTTTGAACTGTCCTGGGAAAAAGGGGAGGCGCTGTATTGAGCACCATCCTAGCTCTTGAGAGCCTGCAAAACGAGGTCTCGTTTATGGCCCAGCATTCAATTGATGAAGGCAGGGAGCATCTCAACGATCTCGAGATTGAGCATTTGATCAAAATGACATCTGACGTGGTAATGAAAATCAAAAGTCAAGTAAAGGGGCTGGCATATTGAACTTTCTAAAGCAGTTATACCTGCTTCTGACAGGTCAAGTAGAGCAACTATCCGAGGAGATGTCCAATGAACATTTGTGAAGACAGGCATGAAACAAAATTCAAAGTAACCTACAAGCCGGCTCCAGGCAACAGATACTGCCCTGTTTGGCTGGTATGCGAACAATGCTTTGAAAAGAGACACTTTGGTTCGGATGAATACGTTGAATCTGTTGAATTGTTATCCAAGGTTACAGCATGATTCCAAGTTTGAAATCAAATAACCAAAAATCCATCCTGTTTCATCTAGACATTCTAGACGAGGAGCATGAAATCAACACGGATGTTTCAGAGTATCCCTGTTAGAATCTCAAGACATCGCTGAATTCACGAGGTTCGATGCAATCGATACTTTGTTCATGCCTAATCGAAATCCCAGGTTATATTCATTGTAACTGATAGTATAATGAAGAAAGATGAGCACAAAACAACAAACCATATTATTTGATTGCAATTCAGGTCTCGTTCTGGATTATGAAATGGCAAATCTCCTGCAAATGACAAATGAATTATTTTTGAAAATTAAGCGACAGACTGTGGAGAGATCCCCTTGAACATACAGCAAGCTAGCTTTATGATCAATGATGAAAGATTTGCCGTGGAACGTGAACTGGCCTATAAGACAGTCACCCTCATGAAAAATCTCAAAGACAATAGGAGGTATGCCAACGTTGTCTTCTAATCAACAAATGGAGGAACTGCTTAAAATGACAAACGATGTCATGGCAAAGATAAAACAGCAGGCAGGAGGCATGTCCCCTTGAACACCTGCAAAGTCTGCGTAAAACCATACATGGCAGGCAAAAAAAACTGTTGTTCGACCAATTGTTATTTGCAGTTATTGCAAGCAAGAATGGATGACTGCTGCAGAAATGATACCAGTCACACCAGACTGTTATCATGTTAATTTTAAAATGGCAAACTTAGACAAAGGTCATTTTTGATTTCCCTTTTCCAAAATTGCCAAAATTTCGGAATTGCTTTTCACCCATGTGTCAAGATACGATTTGAAGAGGTTTTCCAAATCAACAGATAGTCCTGCCAGCCTAGGATCAGAGCCAATTTCTTCAAGCTGTTCGTGAACAGTTTCCTGAATCACCTTTAGGCCCTGATTTGATATTTGTAGTTTCTTGATGGCCATTTCCACGCTCATAATGTACGTGCAACGTACTGGAATTTAAAGATCTCAAAATGAGATCTTTTGCTAGCAAGTATTTTTCAGAATGCCAGATTTTCAAAGAAAGGATGTCAATTGCAATTACTCCAATGATGCCCAGCCCATATCTGACGAGTTACGTGTCCACGGATTCAAAAGTTTCGACGTTAGGATATTAAATCAGTTTGATTATTCTTAACGGTATGATTTACGGCAGAAATGTCTGCTACTGGATTACTGTAATTGGAAAGAGAGTTTAAACTATTTTGAGAACAGATAACGCCCAAGTCTGCAATGCGTAATATTCAAAACATCCACAGTCTTAAGTGGCATCTTGACGTATCAGAAAAGTGTCACACAGGTCAAAGATACGAACTCCGGAACAAAGAACAAAAAAGATGTTGAATGAAGAAAGAGTGATTATTGATTTAGAGTTGGCAGTAAAAAAAGAAAAATTCAGAAAAATCCAAATTCAGGGACATCCATAGTTCCAATAATTTCCACATGCTGTCCAGTATGATTAATGCGGATAAAGTCACAGTAAAGGCAAAAAGTTTGCTTTGCATGATTTCAATTTGTCCTTGCAACAGTTAACCTGAATCACAGTTTTCTTTTTTGAATCTGAAATAGCCAGCCAAAGGAACAGCGTTTTAGTTCAACGCTCTTTTCGTAGATTCAAGCGTGCAGTCCACAAAACCATGTCAACTTCTGATACGGCATCCATTACAAATTATTGAAGAACACAGTATGGTTTGGGCATTAAGATTAAAAAGAAAAAGTCAGTTTAGACGTCTATAGATCTCTTTGAATTCACAAGACAGAGTGTACGATAAATTTAGCA
>JAQBHN010000120.1:0-6314 GCA_032127635.1 Nitrososphaerota archaeon | reverse complement strand
ATTCACTCTGGAGAAAGGAGAATATTCGTTTAGATTTGTTCCTAACGGCAGCAGTCCAAAAAATTTATCAGTTACATTGAGTGGGGATACGTTTGATTATTCTGAAGATTTTAAGCTAATAGGAACGCCACATCAGACTGGACTCTCAGAGTATTTTACGTGGGATTATGACGGACAGAAGAATATTTTCGTTTCAGAAATGCAGGAACTCTCAATTACAATTAATCCAAACACGGAAACACTGGGATCTGTGTCTGTGGATATCTTGGAAAATTAAAAGGCGTATACCCCTTTGTTACAGAACAATGAGAGATTTCCTCTCTTAGTCAGTTGTCAAACAACCGAACACATTTTTCGTTCTGCGGGGCAACGCATGTTTAGTCGATAGCAATTACATCTTTCGACATTGTTTACTATAGTAACTTGAAGTATTTAAAATTTAATATTAAATTTTACAATAAATTATTATTTTTTATATAATTCTTATACCTGGTCATAAATTAATGGATCTATAAATTACTAAATTCCCCCCAAGGAGTTATTGAGATTATCTGGCAAAATTGCATTGGTAACTGGCGGCAGTCGTGGGATAGGGTTGGCGACTGCAAAAATTCTGTCAGAAAACGGGGCTACGGTTGTAATTACTGCAAAAGATAAAAAAAGGTTGGAAAACGCAGTAAAAGAAATTCCTAATGCGACAGGCATTGCAGCTGACATTAGAAATACAAACGATGTAAAAAATGTTGTAAGCAACATAATTGAAAAATTTGGCAAATTGGATATTCTTGTCAACAATGCGGGAATTTTTCCAAAAATAAAAAAATTGCATGAAATTGACGAAGATGAATGGAATGAGGTTTTGGATGTAAATCTCACAGGCCAGTTTAGGTTTACCAAGGAGGCCATACCTCATTTACAAAAGACATGTGGTTCAATAATTAACATTTCATCGGATGCCGGAATAAAGGCATATCAAGGATTCAATGCAGATGCGTATTCCGCATCAAAAGCCGCATTGATTCTGCTAACTAAATGCTGGGCTCTCGAATACTCCAAAGACAAAATTAGAGTCAACTGTATTTGCCCTGGGGTAGTAGATACTGACATGACAAAACCGTTTTTGAAGACTGAGAAAGACAGGGAATTCATGGACAGCGAGCATCCGATTGGAAGAATTGGGCAGCCTGAGGAAATAGGAAAAGCGGTTCTATATTTTGCATCAGAGGATGCGTCATGGACCACGGGTGCAATACTGACTGTGGACGGAGGGGAATCAATAAAATGAATTCACATGAATTTAATACAACTCCAAAGGAGAAAAGGAGATGAAAGATAGAAAATCAAAAGCAAAACTAATTCTACTTTTAGGAATCATTTGGGTTGTCATAACATTGCCTCTGCCATGGATAGTAAACAATCCAGACATATCAACGGCACAATTCAACACTATACTTGCAATCATCGGAGTAATGTCAATTCCATTCATCATGCTGGGGGTTGTTTGGACGTTAAAGCCAGAACTTACAACCTAGGTAATTTCAGTTGCAAGATATTCCCATTTCCGACAAGATTCCCGAACTGGATATTGCCATCAAGGCTGCAATCGAAGCTGGCAAAGCAATTCTAGAGATTTATCAGAAAGATTACAAAACATCTACAAAAAACGATAATTCCCCAATCACAGATGCGGATTTGAAGAGTAACGAAGTCATCAAAAAAATTCTGTCACAAACAAAACACTGGATCTTATCTGAAGAGGATAAAGACGATCTGCGCAGATTGTCACAAGAGACAATTTGGATTGTAGATCCGCTTGACGGAACTTCTGATTTCATCGACAAAACGGGTGAATTTACAGTTATGATTTCATTAATTAAAAACAAAAAGCCAATTCTGGGAGTAATCGGATGGCCCACAGGAAAAACATTGTTTGCAGCCCAAAAAGGAAGCGGGGCATTTAGATTTTCAAATGAAGAATGGCAAAAAATTTCAGTGACAAAAATTTCTGAAGTTCCAAAATGCAGGACTGTGGGTTCCAGACACCATTTGTCAGACAAGGAAAAATCATTTATTAAAAAATTAGGCATTGAGGATTTTACAAGTATTGGCAGTTCGTTAAAAGTCGGAAAGATTAGTTCCGGCGAAGCTGAGGCATACATTACAACTACAAATAAAATGAAAGAGTGGGATTCGGCCGCATCATACTGCATAATTTCAGAAGCCGGAGGCAAAATGACAGACATGTCAGGAAATGACATCACATACAATAACAGAGATGTGTATCATCAAAATGGAATTCTCGTTACAAACGGGTTAGTTCACAATAAAATAGTTGAAGAATTTAAAAAATTAAAGTAGGTTTCTTCCCTTAAGAAAGTCCTTTACTTTTTGTGCGCTGTCCGAAAGCGAATCATGTTCTGTATCAACAACCAAATCTGCTTTTTCCGGAGCTTCATAAGGATCATCAATTCCTGTAAATCCCTTGATTTCTCCTTTTCTAGCCTTGGCATACATACCTTTGACATCTCTTTCTTCACATTTTTCTAGTGAACATTTTACATAACATTCTGCAAACTGATCACCTGCATTGATAATTTCCCTAGCACTTTCTCTGTTCTCAAGATACGGAGATACGAGAGACACTGCGCTTGAAACGCCGTGTTTTAGCAAAAGCTTTGCCAAATGAGCAACTTTTTTGTTGTGCTCATCGCGTCCTGCTTTTGAAAAGTCTTTTGGGGAGAACCATTCTCTCAGTTCATCACCGTCAAGCATTGCCAAATTTGGAATATCTTTTTGCAAATCTTTTACAATCGTAGTCTTTCCTGAACAAGGAAGGCCAGTCATCCAAAGAATGAAAGGTTTCATAAGTAAAATATCCGAATAACCCATAAAGAGCTTACGTTAGTTTTTAGCCCAAGGTTGATTTTCCAAATAATCAATATCCGCAATCAGTTCCTTGACTTTTTTTACTATTGCAAAAACTGATCTGTACTGTTCATACATTTCAATTTCTTCCTCCTTGGATAAAACTTCGGCTTCTGCGACGTCAAAGAATTTGTTTTCCTTGTTGAGATGATCATTGAGAAATACGGCATATGTTCTCAGATATCTTGATACGGGTTCTTGTGCATCCTCCCCGTTCCTCCATCTTTTTAGATGGTGTGATATTTGTCTGGCAATATTCCTTCCAAATTCATGCTCAATCATGAATTTTCGAATTTCTTCTTTCAGAGTATCATAGCTTGCAACGCATGGAAAATACGAATCTTCCTCCCTTGAATGGTGAATGGTATCGACAAATTCTGAAATGACCACGGTAATTTTTGTCAGATCTGAAAAGGGAATTTCGGTGCCTTTGTATAGTTCAGCCGCACATTTTGATATTATTTTTTCTAAACGCCTAACTTGATCGTGATCAGCACGAAGTTGACCTGAGGCGCTCATGATACTTGGCTGAAATACGTTATTTAAAAATCACATAGAGCCTAAAATACTGAACAATGGAGTTTAATTTTTATCCAGATGTATTTACGTTCAGGCATTAATGAATCTCATAATTTTATCCATTTTGAATTTGTTTGAAGGTCAGGCGGAAGACACATTCACGTTGTCTAATTTTGACGCAAGCGTGATTTTTGACAAACTTATGGAATTACAAAATTCCATTGCCACATTGTTCATTCAAAATGGGCCTATTGCCGAAGCTCATGTGATATTACTTGCAGCGGGGGTGGTAATTTTTCTGGGAGTGGCAGGAGAGTCGTTCTTCAAAAAAACAGGCATTCCAGATGTAGCTTTTTTGATGATTCTCGGTGTAATTATTGGGCCAGTATTGGGACTTATCCAGCCTGAAGCTGTAATTCGAGTGGTGCCATATTTTGCCGCACTTGCGTTGATCATCATCATGTTTGATGGCGGGTTAAACTTAGACATCAAGCATGTTTTGAAAACTGCACACTTTTCAGTCACACTTGCCGTTCTTGGTTTCATCCTATCAGTTGCAATAATTACTCTTGCTGCACATTTCGCGTTGGGATGGTTGTGGCTAGAAAGCATTCTTTTGGGATCAATTGTCGGCGGAAGCAGCTCGGCAATTGTGTTTGGGCTGGTTAAAAATGTCAAAATTTCAGATGACACTAAATCAATGCTAAGTTTTGAATCTGCATTAACTGATATCTTAGCCACAATTTTTGCATTTATTTTGTTTGAAGCAGTCATTACAGGGCATTTTGACATCCAAACGCTAGAAGAAACTATTGGCAGAGCAGTCATAGTAGGCCTTGTTCTTGGATTCGGCGTAGGAATTCCCTGGATGTATGTTTCTACAAAGCTTGGCAATGCTCAACATGCCTACATGCTTACATTGGGAGTCTTGTTTGTCCTGTTCTTTTTGGCAAATACATTTGGAGAATCCGGCGCACTGACTGCCCTAGTATTCGGTTTAATGATTGGAAACAAAAAACATCTTTCGCGCATACTGAGGTTCAAACTTCCAAAGATCGAGATGGATGATCCTACGCACAATCAATTGACATTTTTGGTAAGATCATTCTTCTTTGTGTTCGTAGGTCTAATGGCAAGTTTTGGACAGATAGAATATCTTGTGTTTGGAGTTTTGGTAACAATTGCCATCTATTTTGGAAGAGTATTTGTCGTAAAGGGAACATTGACGAAACGGTTTTCGCGTTTGGATAAAGCCGTAACAAACTCCATGATACCAAGGGGATTAGCTGCTGCAGTTCTTGCAACGTACCCAATTACTATGGGACTGCCAAATGCAGAAGCATACCCGCAACTTGTATTCTTCATCATCTTGTCATCGGTAATCATTACAACGATAGGATTAGGAAAATCAAAAAAGATTCCTCCGCCAGAGTTTGTCGAGGGCGGATTTGTAAAACCCAGGGAAGATCCTAAAGATGGTTCAATGGCAGAAAAAATATCGGATATCCCTGCAGAGGATGGCATTGGGGGCGGATTTGTCAAGGAAAAATCGGATAAACCTAAAAAATAACAGCAATTAACAACCAGGCAATTTTAAATTATAATTTTTCCTTTATTGATTTAACATATTTTTCGTTATATTCGTTGAACAGTTGAATTTTGTTTTGGGCCAATGCCATGGCGCCTGGTCTGCTGTTGATATGGTTTTCAGCAATTTTTTGTTCTTCCAAGAGTTTCTCAAGATTTACTTTCGGTACGGATTCCAACTCTGCAAGCAATGTTGCAAGTTCGTTTTCAAGATTCTCCTTGGTATCAGGGAATGCGGGCGGATCAGCGCCTATGATTTCTTTGGTGGTTATGCTTCCAAATATTTTCTTGTCTAATTCAAGCAACAATGAAAAGTAAAATTGGCGGTATAAATTCAATTTCATTTTAATCAAATTTGAAAATATGAGTGCAGTGCAATCAAACGTTTTATCTTTAGATAGTTTCTTAGTATTTCATGACTTATTGCATAGGAGAATGTAAAAAATACAAGGCTCTAAAACCGACAGAAATTGGCAGATATGCCGCCGGTCAAAAAAGATGCAATCACTGCGAGGTGTTTGTAGAATTTGAGGGAATAATTTGTCCGTGTTGCAGTAGACAGCTCAGATGTCTCCCAAGAAGTAGGAAAGGAAAAGAAAAATACTTGGCCCAGATTGCAATATAACCACGCCTAGGAATTAAAGTCCTATTTATAAGAAATCAATACACAAGAATAGTCATGGCAATTCCTAAAGACATAGAAGAATTTGTTGAAAAACACATCAAATTAATGATTTCTCAAACTGAGACATATTTGCCGTTTATCAGAGTGGCATTTCCATATTCAAACAATATTGCCGACGGAGTATACAATCTAATTATCGGAAGTGCGTTATCAATATTTGTCAACCAGTATGCAATGAAAATGAAATACCCAGTGGCGGATGATTTTACAGAATTTGGAAAAATGTCTCTCAAATTCAGAGATCAAGTCGATCAGTTTTTCAAGTAATCAGGCTATTTCGCCTAGGAAATGTATAATGTCGTTTGTTACGACAACTGTTCTGTCTTTTGGAACATGGTACAATTTTTTTGAGCCGTTAGAAGATTGGACAATGAGTTTTGAGTATGGATCCTTAAGTGATTTGTAAAGAATGCCTTTGTCCCCCACCGATTGAGACCAATGAGTTCCCTGCACAAAAGAAATTGTTTGAAACTTTACAACTTGATACGAATAGACCATTTCTAATTAATTATTAATAATTGCGCTCATTAATGACTTTCCACCAATCAATGCTGCAATTGAAAGGCCAATGTTAGCTATCAAATTGATTGCAAACGTC
>JAQBHN010000119.1:0-6665 GCA_032127635.1 Nitrososphaerota archaeon | reverse complement strand
TTCTTTCCATTTTCCTTCTCGAATAATTTTGTCTCCTTCAGTGACCCTTCTGGCGATATCTAGCAATAATGAAAATGCCATATCTGCTGTTGCATCAGTTAACACCTCTGGTGTATGCCCGACACGGATTTTCTTTTTTTTAGCATATTCAGTATCTATGTGATCAAAACCTACACTATACGTGCTGATGACCTTGAGATTTTTACACTCCTCGATCATTTCTCTATTGATGATGTCATATGGAAAACAAATCAGTCCGTCAATCTCTTTAATTTTTGATCGTAATTTTGATTGTGGAATGGGAATTTTCCCTGAATGAATTTCAATCTGGTATTTTTTTCTTAACTCTTTTAGAGCAAAATCATGCAAAGTTCTTGTAAGGAAGACTTTCTTTTTCATCAGTCTTGGTATTCATCTCAAACAATTTATACGATTTCTTTGTAATTCTACCATGTCTTCTGAATCTGAAGAGGAAGAATTTGCCATTTGTGTGGAATGTGCAAATTCGATTGAAAAATGTGTTTGCGTATGTCCTTATTGTGGTGAACGTGATAAATGCGAATGTGCATTGTTTGATTCAGCCACCGGAGGTTAGAAGAAATGCACCCTCTTACTATTAAAATCAAGGAAATGAGTGAATATCCATGAGTCCCGTTGATTTCACTTGGCTAATTGGAGGTCCACAAGGCAGCGGTGTCGAATCCGCTGCAAATATTTTCTCAAAAGTATGTGCCGAAATGGGATATCAAATATTTGGCAAGAGGGAATTTTATTCCAACATTAAAGGCGAACACAGTTACTTTACAGTCCGAGTTGCCGATAAAAAAATTCATTCAAATGTAAATGCTGTAAATCTCATGGCCTCATTTGATGCTGAAACCGTATTCCGCCATTTTGATGAGTTGGTATCTGGAGGAGGGATAATTTACGATTCTGATTTAGAAGAAATAAAGACTGACTCTGTTCATACACTTGATGCCCCATTCAAAGAAAGACTGCACAAAGAATTGGAATCAAAAAATAAACCCTTTACAATTGCAGGTGTTTTAGAGATTGCAAAAGAAAACGGTGTGAAACTATTCCCTGTATCTTTTAAATCCATTCTGGAAACTCTTTCTGAAGAAACTGAAAATCCTCGCTTAAAGGGGTTGATTAGAATGTATAATGTAATTGGAGTGGCTTTATCTTTGGGCTTAGTCAAGATGCCTCCAGATTCACTACAAAAAACAATCGAGTCTATTTTTTCTAAAAAACCTGAGATTGCAAAGATCAACCAGCAAACTGCAAACTACTCTTATAATTATGCCACTGCAAAATTTGAAAATTTTGATTACACGTTACCTGAAATTGAAAAAGAGCCTGGAACTCTTTTGGTTCAAGGTTTTCAAGGAACTGCTTTGGGAAAAATGGCATGCGGTTGTAGATTGCAACCTTACTACCCTATTACCCCGGCATCTGATGAATCGGTCTATCTGGAAACAAATGAGATTTTAGAAATAATTGATGATAGGCCGGGCTCTACTGCTGTAATTCAAACAGAGGATGAAATTAGCGCAATGGGAATGACTATTGGTGGTGCATTAACTGGAACACGTTCTGCAACATGCACTTCAGGCCCTGGGTTTGCATTGATGACTGAAATGTTGGGCTGGGCTGGAATGAATGAAGTGCCTATAGTTATTACCAATTATCAGAGAAGCGGACCTTCAACCGGCCTTCCAACAAGACACGGTCAAGATGATTTGCTTTTTGCAGTATATGCAGGACACGGTGATTTTCCAAAAATTGTTTATGCTTCTGGTGAAATTGAAGAGAGTTTCTATGACACCGGTAACTGTTTTAATTATGCCGATGTCTTTCAAGTTCCAGTTATCCATATGATGGACAAATTCCATGCAAGTTCAGTAATTACCTGCAAGAGATTTGATCCTCAAAAAATCTCAATCAATAGAGGCAAACTCCTAGAAAAAGTCGATGATGGCTATCGGCGATTTGAATTTACTGATGACGGCGTATCCCCTCGTTCTAGATTGGGAATGGATAATGGAATCTTTTGGAATACCGGCGATGAGTCTGATGAAACTGGGCATATTACCGAAGACCCAATTTTACGTGTAAAGATGATGGATAAGAGAATGTCTCGTCTGGATTTGATTCTAAAAAACATCCCTGATGTGGAACAGGCTGTATCTTTTGGTGTTGAGGAGCACACCGTAATCACATGGGGCTCTACATTGGGACCAGTTCTTGACGCTGTAGATTTGCTCAAAAAAGAGGGAATCTCAATTGGACTGATTCAATTAAAACTGATAAACCCATTCCCCAGCGACTATGTCACTTCGCTGCTAAAAGATGCCAAAACCATAATTGACATCGAGGCAAATTATTCAGGACAATTGGGAAAATTATTTAAACAAAATATCGGGCGTGACATTGATTATTTTATCTTAAAATACAGTGGACGAGCAATGACTTGTACTGAAGTTTATGACTCACTTAAAAAAATCGTTCAAAACAAAGCAAACAAACGGGAGGTCTTGATGCATGGCGCTTAAACTTGCAGATTACAAGACCGACGTACATAATGACTGGTGTCCTGGATGCGGGGATTTTGGAATAGTCAATGCGATTCAGATGGCATTAGCTGAGATGGGGATAGAACGAGACAAGGCGGTGATGTTTTCTGGAATTGGGTGTTCTGGAAAAACTTCTCATTTCATCAACACGTACGGTGTTCACACATTGCACGGGAGGGTTTTGACATTTGCCCAAGGTGCAAAGATTGCAAATCCTGATCTAACTGTCGTTGCAGTGGGTGGTGACGGTGATGGTTTGGGAATCGGTGCTGGACATTTTGTTGCAGCCGGCAGACGGAATGTGGATATGACTTACATTATTTTTGATAACGGGGTATACGGCTTGACAAAAGGTCAGGCGTCTCCTACTTTGAAACTAGGCGAAAAAACAAAATCGCTGCCTTCACCGAATACGAATTCTAATGTTAACCCAATCGGATTGGCAATTGCAAGCGGTTTCACCTTTGTGGCTCGTGGATACTCCTATGATGTTAGACACCTCAAAGATTTGATTGTTCAGGCGGTAAATCACAAGGGTCTTTCATTTCTTGATGTGTTGCAGCCATGTCCAACTTACAATGATCTTAATACTCGAGATTGGTATGCTGGTGCCGATTTAATTGATGAGGCGCAAAAAAGACATTCTCGAATTTACAAACTGGAAGATCAGGGATTTGAGCCAGTAGTTCATTATGATTCTGAGGTTGAAATTAACGAGAAACTATCACAGGCACTGATTAAATCACTTGAATGGGGAGACAAAATACCAACAGGCGTTTTTTACAAAAATGGACTCGTCTCCACATACACTCAGAGATTAAAAGATAAGATTCCGAATTATTTGGAAAATCCCCCCGCAAAACAAAATATTTCCAAAAACGGTCATTCAAACACTGATATTTCAAAAATATTGGATTCTCTAGAAGTGTAATTTGTTGTTTTGAACCTAAGAAGTTATAGGCAAGTTTCTTAGAATGTTATTTTGCATTTGAATATTAATGAAGCAAACAAAATATTTAGAAAATCCATCATAAAGGGTTTCTTTGAACCCCAACTGGTAAATCTGGATTTTAAAAAATCATCTGCTAAACATCCCTCTATCAGTGATGATGGTCTTATGCAGTCTGATTTACTGCACGTATTTTTTGATGTGGAGACTGGCTCTGATTATCCGGATGGTGACGAGTGGTTTATTGTGGAATTGCTATTTCCTCACGATGTAAAACTTCCAGATGCTTTGAAAGGATCTGATTATTTTACCACGTTATCTGTGGATGACAATACAACCTATTGGCATCACCGTGAATTAATTCGCTACAAATATGGGAAATCTAAAAAACTTGTTGATGCTTTGGAATTTTTAGAATCAAAATACAAAGAACTGCATGGATTGTTGGAGCCTTTGCAGAAAGATCTCAGATAATTTCATTCCACGAGTCCCCTCTGAATCTGTATTTTTTGTTTTCAGACAAAGACATGTCTAAACGCCATCTGAATGACTCTGAATCAAATTTGTATGTTATTTCAGAAATTTCTGACGGGGTTTTATTTGGATCTAGGTGATATGGCAGTAATTCTAAAACGCCGTCGATTTTTTCTAATGCGCTGTCAAACCATTGCCTGTCTTCAATATCTATGACAAAAATTATTTTTGGCTTTGCGGAAAAATTAATTACGATTTTTAAAGCGTTGCCGTTGCCTCTTCTCCTTTTCATTTCCTTGAATACCGATTTGATTTTCTCCCATCGCTTGAAGTCAAACCATTGGAAAAACTCTTCATTGAATTGTAATGGAATATCCATATCTAGGAAACTTACAAAATTCTCATCATCTGCTTCTGTTTCTTCCTGGATTATGGTAAAGTGCGAATTTAGAAATCCGTAAAGAACTTCAATCTCCCAAGGTGAAATCCCGTAATACCGTAATGTCATTTTCACATTTTCTGACATGACTTAAAATCCTGAAAATTGTAATTAAATCTTCAAACCCGTCGAATCTAGTGCAAATTTACCTTAAAATTATATTGAATGAGGTACAACGCTAGACATGAAGAGAGAATTTGTAGTAAAAAGCATCGATTCTGCACCTGACGGGGCGCCATATGTTATAGTTTCATTATCCTCTCTAAAAGATCTAAAGGAGGGAACCCAGAACCAACAGCCTGCTTTTGGAGCGCCAAAGGTGATGGGATTTTCAAACATGAATGATATGATGAAAGATTTGAACAAGATGATGTCTGGTATGGGGGGAGCTGGAATGCAATCAGGTATAACTCAATTAAAACTTGAAATGCATGAGTACAAAGACATGGGTCTGTCAGTTGGAGACAAAGTCTTTTTAGAGTTAAGTAAAGCTGAAACTCTTGGCGTTTAGCCTGCTAGATTGTGTTAAAGTATTTCCAACCGTATAATGACACAATGGTGCCGATGACAAACAGCATTGGTTTCCATGCAAATACAGGAATGCTAGGTGTTGCAAGTTTTACTTTATAGTTGTCTGCTATGGCGTGAACGTTTTTCTTTATTTTATTGTGCCAAATATCGTAATCCACTTGGTACTTTTTCAAAATTTCTTCTACTTCGTAGACTACTGGCGTTCTTTGAGAAAACAAATGCTGTAGATAGTCCCGTGAAACTTCTACTTCTGCATGAATGCCGATTAACCCCTTTTTCAAATCGACCATCCTGACATGCATTTCCCAAGGTTTTCTTAATTTCAGATTTAGACCGCTTCCAATTTGATCCGGCTGCTTGTGTTCAAGCTTAACTTTAGTAAAACCCTCATCTGTAAAAATTTTTGTTATCTCTTCAAAACTTTTCTTAACTACAATGTGAAGCTGTTCAACACCATCTTTGCTATCGACACTGATTTTATGTTTTATTCCGTCAAAAAATGACACTGTCTTGGGATATGTGGTGAGATACTCCATTATCTTTTTTATCCGATTCCTCTATTTAAAGCAGAACTAGGTTGTGGGCTAGAAATTTGGAGGGTTGGATAGCCCTCTTACGTAAACACATTGATCAGGTGAAATTGCCATTTCTGACGGATTGATTTTTCTATCTGTAAGAGTTGCATCTGAATTTCTAACTATTGCAAATGGTTTTGATTCTGCGCCTTCACCCATCTTGTGATTTGCAATTGTGGCAAGATTGTCAACTACTGCTTGAAATGTAACTTTCAATGGATTGCCATCAAGATCATTTTTTGCTCTCATGTCTAAGACTGGTTCGATTCCTGCACAAGACACTGCAACACCAGACGTGCCAATTCTTGCAGGCATCAGTCTGCTATCTGCAAGAATTACCCCCACATGGATGAAGAATTTTAAGAAAATCTTTCTACGGATCTCTTCCGCGACGAGATATGGGTTTGTTGGATATAGTATTGCTTTGCCTTTTTTTGCATTTGATTTATCGATCCCTGCATTGGGTGCCATGATGTTGTCTGATGATGTGATTACAAATCCCCCGATGCCTCCAAAAATTTTGTCTGATTCTCTGATGATGATTTCCGCAATTTCTGATCTCAGCTGATACGCCTTTGAAACTTTTTTGCCTTCTTCAGACGCTATGATTTTCTCCAGATCCACAATCCTCCCCTGTGAGTTTGAGATGTATTTTGTAGAAATTACTAAAACATCTCCGTCTTCCAAAGAGGCGTTGTTTTTCTCTAACGTTTTCAGCAAGGCCTCAAATACGTCAAATTTTGTATCCATTCTTTCTGCTAAAAGTGGAAAAACTGTTAATTGCACAATATTTCGTCGTTTCTTTTCTTTTTTATTGTTGTGAATAATTAGAATTATTGTGGGTATGATGTCATGGAACAAAACCAAATAGATGAAATTTTAGATCACATCAATGCAAAATTTGCTGAAGATGTGCCCAGTCTTGTAAAGATGATTGTGAGAAAAAAGCTATCCAGTTTTCAGTCGTTTGAGGCTGAATCTCTCCCAATATCTTTGAGAAACTGTTCTGTCGAGGAGTTGATTTCTATAGTTAAACACGGTTTAGATGCTGGAAAATTAAAAATTTAACTCCTGATTGGATTTTGAAATTAAACATTTTTGATTTTTACACGTCAAACCTG
>JAQBHN010000118.1:0-3413 GCA_032127635.1 Nitrososphaerota archaeon | reverse complement strand
GCAGATTTTCTTTTGTCTTTTTATCGAGATTTTCTCTCTGCACGTCTAATGAGTCGAATCTATTGCACTCAGAGCCGTAATGCCCTACTCTAACCCACTTGCCTACTCCGAATGTTTCGTTCAGAAAGAAATTCGGCTCTTGTTGTGGTATCAGGCACGTAAGACATACCTATAGTATACAACTGATAGTAATAAGAAACGAACAAGTGTAAAATTTCGTATCTTTAACAGATAATCATTTTAAAGGTAAAATCAGGATCGAAATCGTGCAAACAGAGCAATATCTCAAAGCAGGCAAAATCGCATCAGAAGTAAGAGAGATGGTGCGAGTAAAGGATTGGATAGGTAAGACGGTTTTTGAGATTTGCGAAGAGGTGGAAGGAGAGATAATAAAGAGAGGTGCAAAATGTGCGTTTCCTGTTAATGCCAGCATAAATGAAATTGCAGCCCATTATACTGCAGAGCCAAACGACCCAATTACAATCAAGGACACGGATTTGGTGAAAATTGATCTAGGGGTGCAAATTGACGGATACATAGCAGATACTGCCGTAACTGTTTGTTATGATGCCCAGTTTGACGGATTGGTTCAAGCTGCAGAAGAAGCATTGGCAAATGCGATGTCAATGGTAAAAACAGGTGTTAAGGCAAGTGACGTTGGGCGAACTATTGAAACAACGATTAAAAAAATGGGATTCAAACCCATTGCAAATCTCAGCGGGCATTCATTGGATCAATACACAATACATGCTGGGAAATCAATTCCAAACATTTGGTCAATTGGGGGATTTACACTTTCAGAAGATACAGCTTATGCGTGTGAACCGTTTGTAACGACGGAGCAAGGCGGAGGGTTTGTCAGAAACGGGCAAATAAAAAATATTTTTGCGTTGAATTCACGAAAGAAGACAAAAAATGAAGAGGCAGACAGGCTGCTGGATTTCATATGGGACAATTGCAACATGTTGCCATTTGCGTTGAGGTGGATTACAAAAGAGTGGGAAGAAAAGAAAGCAAGGGAACTGCTGGATTTTCTGGTAAAGAAAAAATCAGTCCAGGCATACCCGATACTGATCGAGGTAAACGAGCAAAGAGTCGCACAGGCAGAACACACATTCATCCCTAACGAGAGCGGCGTCACTGTAACAACCAAAGCAGAGTAAACCAGAAGTGAAAGAATTTGAATGATGAAGTAAGACCGTGCCCTAAATGCGGGGGATTTATGTTCAGAGAGCAAGGAGAAGAGGCATCATGGTTTTGTCCTTCTTGCAATGTAAAATACAAAACAGAGTAATCTAAAAATTATTGCTCAATGGTTTCGCCAAAGATTTTTTCAATCATAGTTAATCCGTCACAAGAAGTGCACTTGGATATTTCTGCAAATAACACGTCGCCGTCGCGAAATTTTCTTTTAGTTGATGTTCCACACTTGGTGCATTGTTCTACAGAATATTCAGCGGTGGTTTTTTTCTTTGAGAAAATCATTGGGTGACACCCGACGTGTTTCCAACACCAATAACCACTATTGATTGGCCTGCCCTGGTGTTTTCACGAATCATTTCATGGACTTGCGTACGGACATCCTCTGCAGTATCAGCAATTTCTCTAGTCATCAAAGTTATCGCCTCTTTGACAGATTGTTTCACTACGATTGAAAATATCGGAATCTTGTTGATTGTCGCCACGGCTTCAATTTGGAATCTCTCAGTGCCAATTCCCCCAATAGCCGCACCAAAGCCTTGAGCAATCGATGCGGAATCTTCACCCTCCAATTTCAATGCAGCGTCAATCATTATTATCGTATCAATTTTATTTTCAGAGATGATTTTTTCCAGCCCATCAGCAGGCCTCCCCACTGTAGAGCCTGGCCCTTCAGCTTTTATGAGAAATAATTTCCTGTCTTCAAAATCAGTTTTTGCAAGTGAAGTTTGGAAAGCGATTGTTTCTTTTTTATTATTTAGCATCATTTTTCCAACAACCATCGGACCAATCCCATCCCCTACAGGCTGGCCTGTCTTAAATGCGGGAATTCCTTCCTTCATCGCTTCTGCCTGCTCCATTATAAAAGGAAGAATCATCTGCAAAGGCAAAATCAACGGATAGTTGTTTTGTTTTTTAGCAGTCAAGAACATGTGATTCATTATTTTGTAAATCATTTGTAATGACGAGGCAATTTCAAGCAAAGTTTGTACTTTGGTCAGTTCGACATCAGTCATTTCAGGAGAAAGTGATTTTACATGTTCTCTAGTATAATCATCCCTAGACCTCACTGTATGTCTAACCTTGTCAACAATTCCGTTAGGATCCATATCCACGGGCATTATAGTGAAATAATCCAAAAACTTGTCAATTTTTTTTTCAGGATCATTTTTCGCATCTAGGTTGTTTTTCACATAGTTAATCAATTCGATTCTAGAATAGCCTCTAAAACTTTCCAATTTTTTGATTCCCTTTTTAATTTCCCTTGAAGTAACAAACAGCTGAATTTGTTGCCCGTAAAATACAAAAAGAATTATCGGAAGAATCCACACCACCATCATCAACGGGTTTGAGTCATCGCTCATCGAAAACAGTTGATCAAAATCAAAACTTGTGAAATTCACTAGTATCGGGATCTTTTAGAACCAAATTAAAGCATTCGTCCCAACATCAAGGATCAAGATGGGAAAAGGTATTCTTGTGAGTAGATATGCCGAGTATTTTTAATATAGTTCGAACACAAAAAAGCCGAACATGCCACAAACAAAACCCGTCATAAGCGTAGAAAATGTGGTAGCCTCGGCAGACGTAATGCAGAAAATGGACTTGAATGACATAACTAGAAAATTTCCAGATGTAGAATATCACCCAGATCGATTCCCAGGGCTGGTTTTCAGGTTAAAGATTCCAAAGACGGCAACGCTGATTTTCACTTCAGGCAAAATGGTGTGTACAGGTTCAAAATCAGAAGTGTTGGCCAGAAAAGCGGTGAAGACAGTAGTGCAAAATCTTCGGAAAGGGGGAATCACAGTCAAGAAAGACGCAGTAGTGACAATACAGAACATTGTCGCATCCATCAACCTAGGTGGAAAAATCCATCTAGAGAAAGCTGCCAGAACATTGCCCAGAAGCATGTACGAGCCAGAACAATTTCCAGGGCTAATTCACAGAATGCTAGATCCAAAGACAGTCATTTTATTATTCTCATCAGGAAAACTTGTCTGTACAGGAGCTAAACACGAGGAGGACGTATATCGGTCTGTGAATAATTTACATGCATTACTGGAAGAAAAAGAATTAATGCTTTATGACTGACACCGCCAGTCAAAAACTCATTTCGTTAATTTTCAATTACAAAATATTCAAAAACAATACCCGCCTGGATAATTTAAAAAGATTATTTGATCGGGCGGCCCAACGGGACATCCCCTGTG
>JAQBHN010000117.1:0-5142 GCA_032127635.1 Nitrososphaerota archaeon | reverse complement strand
TTCTTCAACGTCTACAAGGGATGACGCTGATGTCGTCTGAATTCCTAATGAGTTGTATCTTTCCTCTAATAATTTCTGAATAACTTTTTCTGTTTCCTGATATCCGCCCTCACCTATGTGATCATATCTCAGGTATCCTTCATGGTCTGCAATGTATTTTCTTGGCCAGTATTTGTTTTCAAATGCTTTCCAAGTTTTCATGTCGTTATCTAGCACAACGGGATAGCCGATACCGTATTTTTCGATCGCGATTTTTACATTTTCAGGATCTTTTTCAAATTCAAATTCCGGCGAATGGATTCCTATTACCAACAACCCCTGTTCTGAATATTTGTCGTCCCATGCTGTGATGTACGGTAATGTTCTGACACAATTGATGCAACTGTATGTCCAAATGTCATACAGTACAACTTTTCCCTCGATCTCCTTTCTTAATTCCTCTGGCGTGGTGTTTAGATAGCTGGCTATCCCTACCAATTCAGGAGCTTTTTTGAATCCCGATTTGTCAATCTCTGAAAGCTGATTGGCATCCGTAAATGTGGCAGATGATTGCACTTGATCAAGTGACGTGAAGACCATCAACATAACGCCTAATCCTGCAGCTATTATCGCTCCAAAGATCAACCCTGTTTTTATTTCAGAGTTCATCATGCTATCCTAATAATACCAACTCGTTAAGAAGTGGAAAATTTGCAATGTATGCAAGCTGGTTTGTAAATACCAGGATGCCTAAAACAATGATGAACGCTCCCAAAATAACGTTATAGTATCTTAGGTGTTTTGCCATTGAGCGAATGATCTTTGTTGCCCTTGAGAAAAATATTCCAATCAAAATGAACGGAATTCCCAATCCAAATGAATATGCAAGTAACAAACTAAATGAAATTGACGGGGTGGTCGCAGCCAATGTGAGAATTGTTCCAAGTATAGGTCCGACACATGGTGTCCATCCTACTGCAAAGGCTAAACCAAATACAAATGACATGGGATAACTTGATTTTGAATTTTTAGGAAAGAATTTTTTCTCTACATTTAATGAACGAATTTTTGTAGATAATAATAAAAATATTCCAAATGAAACAATGATTATCCCTGCTACCATGTTTAGACTTTCTGTAAATTCACTAACTGCATTTGAGAGAACGCTGTTGATTATGACGCCCAATATAGAAAATACCACTGAAAATCCCAACACGAAAAATATTGTATTTAGAATGATGTTTGCTCTGTTTATTGAAAGAACTGCCCCGTTTTTGGAACCTAACTCTGTTACAGTTGTTCCTGATATGTATGCCAGAAATGCTGGGATCATTGGTAAAATACAAGGTGCAATAAAAGAACTCAAACCCGCAAGTAATGCTACAAGAATAGTAGGATCTGCCATATCATACGATTACAATTTTTCCTTTAAAGCCTTCTTCCAAATTTCATTCTAGTTACAATCCATTTTTAACTAGGTTGTGGGTAATTTTGATATGAACAAGCGATTCCTCATTGTTGGAATATCTTTGGGAATTCTAATTGCCATTGCCGTAATTATTGGCTCACCTGCAAATCCATTAAATTTGGACTTTGGTGCAATGGATGCTTCCAGATAATTACAAGAATTTTCCACGTGCTTTATCGAATATTTCAAGTGTTTTCTCGATCTCCGTGCCTGATAACCATGCAGTAACTGAAATTCTTAATCTTGCTTGGTCTTTTGGAACTGTTGGGTATCTTATGGGTTGAGCAAAAACGCCATTGTCAAACAAAAATTTTCCAAATTCCATTACCTTTTTCTCATTGCCGATAATTATCGGTATGATTTGAGTGGCGGAATTTATCTCATAGCCTGACTGTTTTAGTCCTTTTGCGAGTTGCTCTGTATTTTTTACCAATCTTCTTCTTTGTTTTTCTCTGTTTGACTGAAATCTTTTAAATGAATATTCTACCAAAAAAGACGGCAAGGCAGAAGTATAGATGAATGACTTTGATTTGTTGATGCATAAATCGATTACGTTGTTATGCGATGAAACATATCCTCCAAATGAACCCAGCCCCTTGCTTAGACTGCTTACATACAAATCAATTTTTTTTGCAACTTTAAAATGATCCGGCGTTCCTTTCCCATCGTCACCGATGACAAAATCCCCGTGCGCGTCGTCCACTATCGTAATGGCGCTTGATTTCTCCGAAATATCCGCAATTTCCTTTAATGGCGACAAATCCCCGTCCATGCTGAATACCCCTTCAGTTATTACAAACTTGTTTTTTCCTTTTTGTTTTATTTTTTTGCTCAAGTCATCCATGTCGTTATGTTTGTAGATGGAAATTTTGGCGCCTGCCAATTTGCATGATTCGATTATGCTCGCATGGTTTAATTCGTCACTGAGAATCAAATCTCCTTTTTTTGCAATTGCCGAAATTGCACCAAGGTTTGCCATGTATCCTGTCGGGTAAATCAGACTGTTTTGATGTGATTTGTGTTTTGCAAGTGCGTCCTCTAATTTTTTATATGATTCGTCGTTACCTGAAACTAGTCTCGAGCTTGACTGCAGTTGTTTTATTTGAATTTTAGTCGTTGGTATTCCTAGATAGTCATTTGAGCACAGATTGACCAGTCTTTTGCTATCTATGGTGATTTCAGAACCTTTGGCAATCCCGTACCGTAGTTTTCTGTACAGGTTATTTTGTTTTAGATTTGCCAGTTCGGAATCTACAAAATTTAGTTTATGTTTTGAGGTCAAGATACGGTGAACAAATTCTTTTAAACATAAAAACTCATTTTTTATGGGGCGTCGCGCCCAGACAACGCCGAATTATCCTCATTGATGATGCTAATCTATCGCGGCAACTGAGAATGATTGCAATTTCAAACTGGGTTTTGACAAACTATCTCGGGGTAGCGTTACATGTGGTGTTATGCGCAATGTTGGAGGTCCGCCTGTTATCGAATATCACACGAACAGGTAAATCAAATAAGTGAATGCGATTGCCATCCCCGCACTTCCAGGTATTGTTATCACCCACGCGAAAACAATTTGTTTTCCAACTTTCCAACGTACGGCACGCTTTCTTCGTGCTGCCCCTGCTCCCATTATGGTCCCAGTAATGGCATGAGTCGTGCTTGCAGGAATTCCAAATGTTGAGAAAACTGCCAGCATTATGCCGCCACCTGTCTCTGCTGCAAAACCCTGATATGGCTTAAGTTTTGTAATTTTCATGCCTAGCGTTTTGATGACCTTGTATCCTCCAAAGAAAGTTCCAAGAGCCATGGCACTCGCAGCTGCAAAGATTACCCACACTGGCATCTCAAGTTCCGGAATCAATCCTGTTGAAAATAAAATTAATACGATGATGCCCATTGTTTTCTGCCCATCATTTGCACCGTGAGTTAAAGCAAACCATGCTGAAGAAATAATCTGCAATCTGCCAAAAGTTTTATTTATAATTGCAGGTCTACGATTAGCAAAAACCGTGATTATCAACCCTGTTAGCAAGAAACCGAAAATTATGCCGCCTGTCGGCGCAACAATAATCCCTGTTAAGACTTTTTCAAGACCTCCAAAAAGCAATTGATCAAAACCTAAAACGGCAATGCCTGCTCCCATGATTCCTCCGACTAAAGAATGGCTGTTGGAAATTGGTAGGCCCAAATACGTGCATATGCTACTCCAGCCGATTGCGCCAGCTAAAGCGCCTATTACCATGTAGACTGTAACGTCATCGGGATTCAAAATCCCTTTGGAAATTGTTGTTGCCACTGCCACACCGAAAATAAATGGGCCTGCAAAATTTGCGGCGGCAGATAATGCCACGGCATGAATTGGTTTTAGAACGCGTGTTCCAATTACAGTGGCGACAGAATTTGCAGAATCATTGAAACCGTTAACAAAATCAAAGATTAGCGCGACAATAATTGCGCCTATTGCTATCTCTATCATTCAATCATCTCAAGTGTATTTTAGAACAATATCTTCAATGACATCCGCAACATCCACGCATCTGTCGGATGCAGTTTCCATCGTTTCATAGATGTCTTTCAGTTTGATGATTTTAATCGCGTCATCGGATTCAAAGAGCTCTTTGATGGCTTCCCTATACAAATCATCTACGGTGTGCTCTATGACTCCGGTATTTCTGCAATGCTGAATCATGTCTTTTGGATCTTTGATACGTTGTAATTTGGAAATCATATACTCTACTTCCTTTGTAGCCTTGACCAGTTCATGAGCCATTTCTACGGTGTATGGGGGCGGGGAGGTAATTTTGTAGCTGTAAATTCTAGCTGCAATTCCGTCCATGAAATCAATCACGTCATCGATTTTAGACGCAATCCTTTGCATGTCCTCACGATCTAGCGGAGTGATGAATGTCTTGTTTAGTTCAGAAAAAATATCGCGTGTTAAAACATCGGCCTCAGTTTCAAGTCTGTGGATTTTTTTTCCTTGTTCAACATTGCTAAGATCTTCGAATAAAACCACTACGGCTTCTGAGGTTTCAACTGCTTTTTTTGCTAAATCATCTAGAATTGTTAAGAGTGCTTTTTCATTGGATTTTATCCATGATAACCATTGTCCCATGATTCATTGGATGTATTTTGTAACTTAAATCTAGTGAGTATGTAGTCTGTTGTTCTATATAGTGACATGATCAAAATACCTATTCTGATTTGATCGCATGTTGTGAAATGATTAAGAAAACCGGGTGGGAAAGATGGATTTTTATCTGCTCGCTCATACGGCATTGGAAAATCACACGCGTTATCTTCTAAGGCGGATGATGGATTGAATTTGACAAGGGTTTTGCTTGATCAAAGATTGGGAAACTGGAACTCGGTTCCTATGACGCACTGACCATTCTTGGGGATGAACTGGGCGCAACTCAGTATTTCATGTCAAAAATTATGGCACACACGTACGGAAAAATTATTTTACAACGTTATGTTTTGAGGCCAATTCTTTCAATTAGCTCACGATCTTTTTTAGCCTCGTTTCCGCCCATTGTGAGGTACCCCTCTGTAATTATGCCGTTAGCGCCGCTCTGCAGTAGTTCCTCGCCTGAATCGGACAATCTTGATTCTCGCCCTCCAGAAATTTTGATCACCGACTCTGGCAATAGAAATCGCATCACTGCAAATATTCTGACAATTTCTGAGTT
>JAQBHN010000116.1:0-9348 GCA_032127635.1 Nitrososphaerota archaeon | reverse complement strand
TGCCGTTTTTAGGATATTTCAATATGCATTCACCAATTTTTTTACTTGCTCTTCAATGTTGTCACTTTTCATTATGCTTGAACCTATCAAAAATGCATCTGCGCCACACTTTTTTAGATATTGAATATCCTCCGGCGTGTTAATTCCGCTCTCGGATAGTATCGGTCTTGATTTCTCTACTCCCGAAAGGATGTTCTCCGTGGTTTTAAGATCAATTCCCAGCGTGTCTAGATTCCTGTTGTTGATTCCAATTAAATCCGCCTCTGTGTTTAACGCGTTTTGGAATTCTTGTTTTGTATGCACTTCCAACAAAATCTTCAATCCTTGCCTGTGACCGTAATCGATGAATTCGTCAATATCTGGGAGGAACTTTTGATCAAACAATGACTGTATGACTAACATGTAATCTGCCCCCATCTTTTTTGCAGCATCGATTTGAATTTTATCAATCATGATGTCTTTCATGAGCATTGGCACATCTACTGCCTCCCTTACCTTCATGAAATACTCTGGTGAGCCCTGAAACAGGTGTGGTTGAGTTAAAACTGATAGTGCTTTTGATCCTCCTGCAATCATTTGTTTTGCTATGCTTGCAGGATCCGTCAGTGTCTTGATTTTACCTAGAGATGGCGATGCAAATTTTATCTCAGTTAGTAGTGTGGCATGTGGGTTTGTGTTGATTATTTGGATGAGATCTTTGGTTGATTTTTTCAAATCAGATTCAACTTCGTAAACCCCATCATCTATCGCCATCTGTGAGTTATTCACAAGTTTCCGTAAAATGTTTTCAGCCATCGTTGATCTCCTTTAATTTTGATATGTCGCCTGTATCCTGCACAAATTTCTCTAACGTTGAAAATGCTTTTCCGCTTTTTATTGTATCTAATGCCAATTCTACAGCTTCTTCAAAGTTTTTAGAAATGTTTGCAACTATTAATCCGCCAGCTGCATTTAGCGCAGTAGTTTCAATCATTGCCCTGTTTGCTGTATTGTTTAACACTTTTACAAATGATGTTACGGCCTCTTCTTTGGTTTTGATTTGAATGTCTTCTAAAGATGATTTATGCAAGCCTAATACTTCGGGGTCGATCGCATTCATTAACACTTTGTCATTTTTTAACATGCATACGCGATTCACTGCACTGGTGGAGAACTCATCCATGCCGTCATCCGAGCGAACAGTCATAATGTTTTCTGCTCCCATTCTTTTGAGGATTGACGGCAATCTGTCCAGATACTCTGTAGAGAAAACCCCGACCAGTTGGTTTTTTACTCCGGCTGGATTTGATATCGGACCTAACAGGTTAAACGCCGTTCTTTTTCCTAATTTTTTTCTAGCCGCTGACACGTGTCTCATTGCAGGATGAAACTTTTGTGCAAACATAAAACAAATGTTGTGTTTTTGTAAAATATCTGCGATTTTGCCAGGCTCTGAATTCAAATCATATCCAAAATATTCAAAAATATCTGCACTTCCTGAAATCCCTGAACTTGAGCGGTTTCCATGTTTTGCAACGATTCCACCAGCTGCTGCCACCACAAATGACGCTGTGGTGGAAATGTTGAATGTCCGGAGTCTGTCCCCCCCGGTACCGCACATATCTATGACTGTTCCATGATTTTTAGCCTCGACTTTGAGTGAAAATTCCTGCATCTTCTCAAGCATCCAGAGCAATTCATCATCCGTCTCCCCCTTCTCTGCCAGATGTGACAGAAAATCTGCATTTTGCATGTCGTTTGTTTTGCCTGACAGGATGTCTGTCATGACCTGATTCATCTCATCATGTGTGAGATCTGTCTTCTCTTGTAATTTGGTGATGAAATCTGAAATCATTTTTTTCTATCCTCTACCTGTTTGATGAAATTGCTGAGAATTTTTTTCCCGTCTTCTGTCATTATTGATTCTGGATGAAATTGCACCCCTTGAACGAGATACTCCTTGTGTTCGATTGCCATGATTTCCCCATCATCTGACGCAGTTGCAGTAACTTGCAACACGTCTGGGATTATGGTTTTGTCTCCAACCAGGCTGTGATATCTTGTTGCTCTAAACGGATTTTTCACACCTGTGAATAATTTTGAATTACTGTGATTCACGGGACTTGTCTTTCCGTGTCTTACACAGCCTGCATTGGTGACTTTGCCTCCAAATGCATGGATAATTCCCTGATGCCCTAGGCATACTCCTAGAATTGGCGTGTGAGGCCCAATGTCCTTTATGACTTCTGAGCACACTCCAAAGTATTTTCTATCCTCTGGAGTTCCAGGACCTGGCGAAATTATTATGGCGTCGTAATTTTTTTCTTTAATTTGCTGCAATGTAATTTTGTCATTTCTAATCACTTCACACTCTACTCCTAGTTCTCCTAGGTATTGTGCAATATTGTACACGAACGAATCATAGTTGTCGATTATTAGAAATTTCAATTGGATGCCTCCTTTAATGCTTGAAGCATGGCGCCTGCTTTGTGTTCTGTTTCTTTGAATTCATTTGCCGCAACAGAGTCTGATACTATGCCTGCACCAGACTGGACAAAGCCTTTGTCATTTTCAATGAATATGCTTCTGATTGCAATTGCAAAGTCACAGCACCCATTGTATGAGAAATAACCTACTGCTCCGGCGTATGGTCCTCTTGCCTCGGTTTCCAATTCGTCGATAATCTCCATCGCTCTAACTTTTGGTGCTCCTGACACCGTCCCTGCGGGAAATACTGCCTGAAATGCATCAAACATGTCGTTTTCAGGCGCCAAATTGCCTACAATATGACTTACAATATGCTGAACATGGCTGAATCGCTTTATCTCCATCAGTGATTCTGGATGGACTGATCCGTATTTGCAAACCTTCCCGATGTCGTTTCTGCCTAAATCTACAAGCATTGTGTGCTCTGCCAATTCTTTTTCATCCTGAATTAATTCTTCGGACAATTCCCTGTTTTTCTCTTCATCATCTGTAATTTTCCTAGTTCCTGCAATTGGGAATGTCTCCACTCTGTCATTAGTAACTCTGACCAGCATTTCCGGCGATGCGCCAATGATTGTTTTGCTGCCTTGCTTTAGATGATACATGTATGGCGACGGATTTAATTTTCTTAGTGTTTTGTACAATGTTAGGTTGTCCCCGTTTGTGTCAAACGCAAATTTTCTAGACAACACTACTTGGAAAACATCCCCGTCATGGATGTATTTTTTTGCCTTGTTTACGATTTCCGAATATTTCGATTCGTCCATGTTTGGTATGACGTCACTTGCGTGAAATTCTCCAAACGCATCATCACCCATTACAAATTTATCAAATCTGTTTTCATCGTGGTAAAAGTAGAATAATTTTTCATGTATTTTGTCATATAATATCCCATCATCATATATCCCGAATTCAATTAATGGCTGTGGCGAGTTGTGGGAATCACTGATGCCTTCAACTAGCCTGACTGCATCATAGTTTACGATGCCAACTGCTCCACCGAGATACCTGTAACTTTGATCATTTGATTTACCTAACAGTTTTTTCAGCTCAGAGAACGGGTCTGACGTTTGCGTTGTCCGCGTTTCTCCGTTTTGTATGATTTCAACTTTATCTGAATATCCCTTGAGGATTATTTTGGGATCAAAACCCATAACTGATGTCTCAGCTAGAACTTCGGGACCTGTGAGTGATTCAAATAGAAATGAGTGTGAGTAGTTTCTTGAAATCTTATTGTAAATTTGAAATTGGTTTTCAGATAAATCTAGGGGTATTACTTTTGCTTGAGCATTCCCAAAGGTGTCCACCCATAGACAAAATTCAAGCGGTTTATTATTTAAATTGATGAGGTAATTTTGATCCGTTTGCTGTTAGTTGAAATAATTTGTTCTTAGGCATGCAATAATTACGGTATGGTACGGTACCTTTATAGTATAGTTGATCGTATAGTGGTCACCATGCAGGGGGCTAACCAAACAATCATGCAGAACACGAGTGTTCTCAAATCACAAACTGTTTCGACTTCGGTAAGTAGGGTGGAGTGCTACATTTGTGGACAGGGATTGGAAGATGGTTGCAGCATTACCGCAAAAACATTGCCTAATGGAATAGGTTTGTTTTGCGATGTTCATTACCCGTTGCAGTAGGTTGGTGGAAATGAAATCCAAAAATTGTTGTTCGAAATAAATTATTTTAAAAAACCTGCATGATCTATTTTTAAAAAATCCTGTTTTATTGTGATTGAACAAGAGCCGAATAAGAGTCGATGAATTTTTTTACTGATCTTTTTGTATCTGTGTGATCCACTGTAAATGCAAAATGATGCCTCATATTTTCTGGAGTTCCGATTCCTATCACGTTGATCCTTTGTTTTTTTGCCCGTTGCAGTGAACTTAGAAATTCATCCTCCGCCTGCTCAGAACCCAGCGTCCTTCCATCTGACACTATGATCAAATATTTGTTGACTGACTTGGTATCATGCTGCAGAATTTTTAAGCCCATGTCCACTGCATCTGAAATAAATGACAGCCCTGAACTTTTTAACCCTCCAATTCGAGCCTTGACTTTTTGGTTGTAGCCTTCTCGATGATCTTTCACGATCAAAAATTTATTGTTAAAGCTGTACAATCCCCATTTGCCACCCTCACGATTTATCTCTTCTGCAGTTTCTCCTAAACAGATGATGAATTTTTTCATTTCATCAAACCTTAATTTCATGCTGGAACTGTTATCAAAAACAACCACCCAGTTCTCACTCTCTTTTCTTGGTATGTCTTGCTCAAAACACTCGATCTCCTCACATTGACTTCCTACCCGTTGTATTGCAGAAGTCATTTCAATCAAACCCGTCTCCTCGAATGCTGGAGAATCAACATAAAATGAGAGTGTTCTGAGCGTATTTCGTAATCGTTTTAAATCTGATTCATTTGCATTGGTGATTCTCATGAATTCCCCAAAATTTTCAGGATTGATTTGTATTTCATCAAAATTTAGATTTTCCCCGTATTTTTGATAACGTTCTAGCTGTTGAGCTTCCAAAAATGACTCTCTTAACCAGCTTTCGTTCAATTCGTCTATCGTGCTTTTGAATTCTGCTTTTGGAGGAATCACCATGTTGGAAATCCCTCTCTGATATTTTTTATAAAACGGACGATCACAATAAGGATAATTGTTTTGTGGTAAAAGATATTGATTCTTGTAAAGTAATTCCAAAAATGGAGTCAGTTGGTCGATTTCACAATCGCGCATTTCCAATAGCGTTTTTGTAACTTTATCTCTCCATATTTTTTTTGTATTTTCTACCCCTGAAAATTTAGAAAAAACTTCCCGTGAGAATTTTGAACTACTGTGAATCTGGTTATCGTAATGGGTGTCGTGAAGCATTTTTATCATTGTCATGTTTTGCCAAATTTCCGGATGATCCTTTTTGAGGAATCCCTCCACTTTGACATCTTCGATAAAGTTGATGACATTCCATCCATTTTCAAAGGATTTGTTTTTCAGCCACTGCTCATAATCTGCATAATTTGAAAGACGTGCATGTGCACCTGCATGATAAAGAGTAGACAAATACAAACTCCAAATTGAGTTAACATATTCTTGGTAATCCGAAAAAACATTTCCTTCAAGAAAATATTGATCACGGATACTTAGCGGGCTCGGTATCGTGACTATGATTTTTTCCCCATATTCTATTTTTGCATATTCTATCTGATTTGTTATGTTGAAATCTACGTCATCATACGAGATTCCGACTACCTTGTCAAAAATTTCTTTTGAGAACTCAAATAGTGTTTTTTTCATCACAACTCACAAAAAACCCACTAAACCCTGTACACCTGCAAATATCGCCCTAGCCATGGATCTAAAATTAGTCTTTGATCGCACTTAATGATCTGTTTGTAAATTTTGCACAGACACTATGCTCGTGAAATTCAGTCACAAAATGACGGTTTTACGAATCTTGTTGATTTTATAATGTTACACCCCTTTTCGGAATGTGATTGTTTTAAATTCTATTACGGTTGACTGTTTTCTATATCATATGTTTGTGGTACAATGCCCTTGCTGTGAAATACGGTGACCTGTCATGGATTTCTAAATCGCCCTGTAGGGGCATTCCATGCGCCTGAAAAATTAATTTCAAATTTAGGATGACTGAAACGCAGAGAAGAATTCCTTTGCGCCTTTTTTAGACAGATCTTTATTTTTAGTCTGGCAATAGTTGGTGCTGAACGTACATTTTGGACATCCTCCCCAGTCCTTCTCTTCTGCTTTTTGTTTTTCATCCGTTGGGCAATCACAATCATTTACTAATGCAAATCCTGTGTTGAGAATTTTTTCAAACTCATCATAAATGATCTTACTGCACCCATTAAACCCGTCTGAGGAATTATCGAAAATGTATATTGTTCCGTTTTCATAATACACGTCAATGTCACTCGACTCAGATTTTGTCAGAATCTTGCCTGCGTTGACCAACACATGCGATACGGTGTGGACTTTCTGGTCGCCGACTATCTGGCTCTTCGAATCTGAAATTGCCTTTGATATGAATTCTTGTGGGAGTGTTATGCTTACTGCGGAATGCTTTGACTTCCAGTGGAAATTCCTCCAACCTGACATGCTGCCTCCGCCATGCATTGTGAATTTGTCTGATGATTCATTGTAATTCCCCTTCATGTAGCCTGTAATGGTTCGGTCAAGTGAGATTATTCCATAACGCAATGATATTTTTTTAGACTTTACCTCGATGTCTCTGTGAATTGCCTTGCCTTCGGATGTCTGAACGATTGACGTTTTTACAATTGGCGTCGTTCTTTTTCCTTTCTCGTTTGATCTTATCAGGTATGCCCTTGCGCCATTCTGAGATTTTATCAGCGAATTTACCTCATAGTTTTGCTTGTTGAAGTGATAGATTGCCTTTTGATGCAACTGATAGTACCCTACGGGAACTCCGCGCGTTCCAATTTTTCTTGAATTGTAGTATATCTCGATTTCCCCTGACGCTCCTCGCAAGTTGACGCTGTTTGCAAAGTCAAAGAATTGGGATTTATCCGATTCATCTGCAGACTGTTCTTCGATCTCCACCGACTCATCGTGTTTCTCCGATATCATTGGATTTTCCTTGTTGATCGAAATGACGTGGTCTTGTGAGAGGTATTCCTCCATGTGACGCGCAAAGTAATGGCATGCTGCATCGTCTGGATCAAAAACACAGATGGCGTAGGATTTCTGACCCATTCTTCCGGCTCTGCCTATCCTTTGGATGAATGAATCAAGCTCATTTTTAAATGCAGAAATCACCACGTCTACATGCCCGATGTCTATTCCAAGCTCCAATGTCGGCGTGCATGACAGAACGTCTAGTTCCCCTGATTTCATTTGAGATTCGTAAAGTTTCCGGTCCTTTTGATCTAGGCCGCCCCTGTGAATCTGGATTCTGATTCCGCTGTTTGCCTCTTCAACATTTGACGCAAGAAACTCTGCATCATTGTGGGAGTTGCTGAAAACCAGCTGTGTTGATTTGTTTTTGTAACATATTGATGAGAGCATCTCCATCGTGGTTCTCTGTTTGAATTTTCTAGGCATTATGAAAAACATGTGCATGTTCTGCTTTCGTCTGAATTTGCTTTTGATGTATGTGAATGAGTCTTCAGGCAAATCAAACATGTCTGAAAAAAATTCTTTTGAATTATCCAGAGTGGCAGACGATCCAACAAACTGAACTTTGCCCATGTATCTTTTCATTCTTTTAAGAACCTGGTACACGTTAGAGCCGTGAAAACTGGTGTAGGAATGCGCTTCATCCATCACTATGATTTTTGCATTTTTGAACAACTCATTCCATTTTTTGTCTTGCAAGATCAGGTGATAGTTGATAAAATCAAAATTCGTTGCGATGATTAATGATTTCTGACTTGCGTCGGAGATTATCATGTCCTTGTAATCCGTGCTCTGGCCTCCGTGGATGGAATAGACTGTCATTTTGTCGGCTAGTTTGCACTTTTGAATCAGATCTGAGATTTTTGATACCTGGTCATCAATTAGGGCATTAAGCGGATACACGAGTAATGTGAAAACTCCGGGATCTGGATTCTCTGAAATTTTCTGTAATATTGGAATTACAAACGCTTCTGTTTTTCCAGAGCCTGTGGGGGCCGAGATGATGGAGTTGTCCCCCTTTAGGATTGCCCTGACTGATTCCTCTTGAAACGGCAGCAGTCCGGTAAACCCGTATTTTTCTAAACCTTTGATGATGTTTTCCGACAGTACATCCTTTAGAGTTTCAATTGGAATTTTTTCAGATTCTGGCGCGACTAG
This sequence comes from Nitrososphaerota archaeon, assembly GCA_032127635.1. Taxonomy (GTDB): domain Archaea; phylum Thermoproteota; class Nitrososphaeria; order Nitrososphaerales; family Nitrosopumilaceae; genus Nitrosopumilus. The sequence continues at coordinate 1,059 of JAQBHN010000116.1, read as the reverse complement.
TCTTTCATAATGAATCAGTGCAAGTGTCTCCTCCTTGTGCCCCTGAACAATTTCTCGAATTATTGGGTCGTTGTCAATTAATGATTTTGGAATTTTGGAAATGTCATACAGCATGCTTTGAGGTAACGGAATTTTGTTCTCCCGTTCCTTTGGTTTTGGTTTTGCGTATTTTTTAATTTCGTCTGGATAGTATGGCATTCCTGATTCGGTTGGACCTTCACATCTGTGGGGCTCGTCTGTCCTTGAATCCATGGGGATGAACTTTCCGCTGTCTGACTTGAATCCCTCGTCCCAGTAAATCTCTGCACCGCAACCTTTGGAGCACTGTTTTGTCTTTCCAGAATAGTTTACACCGTAACTTGGCATTTTTACCAGGATTTTTTCAGGATTGCACTTTGGGCAAACCCATGGTCCTCCAACATCCTCGTAGCTTTGTACAAGCCTAGAGTCACAGTTGGAACAAAATTTCATGAATAAAATTTTAGATTAAATTACCATTAATGAACGATTGAAAGTAAAAAACTTCCAATTAATCCTAATTTGTAACTCGAAAATTGACCAATTCCAAAACCTGTTTTTAAACATACTTAAAACCTAGTTTTGCATACGTTAGTTATGGGATGGAAAAAAACACTGAGCAAGTTCTGTATCATGAAAAAGGTTAGAGACAAGGCAAACGAACCTGAAGCCAACGCAAAAAAATCTGAAAACATTGCATCTGAACAAGAGGAGATGAGAGAAGAACAACATGAGCTTGATCTTAAAGAAAATTATGAGTCTGATGAAAAGTATGACGAATCTAAAGATTAGATTCTAAACTGCAAACTCTGGCCCAACTTATTTAATGAAATTATTTACACCCTAATCATGCCTTTAGACAAAATGCCAGATCCTGACGAATTTGTCCTGACCCACAATTCCAAGGTTTTACACGTAAAGGGAAATCCTGTGGCATGCATCATTGACAATCAAAATGATTCCCGGTATGTATCCCTGTCAAATGATCCCTCCTTGAGGGCCAGCCTGTTGGGATTTTTGAATAAGCATGATGATCTGGGA
>JAQBHN010000115.1:0-6742 GCA_032127635.1 Nitrososphaerota archaeon | reverse complement strand
GCCGCCGGTTAAAAATATAATCGCCAGAACGGTGAAAACTCCAAGAAATATTGGAGGGCCGAGTTTAGCCATCTTTGAACTCTTTTCTCATACGTCTAAGGAATTTTGAATTTATTCTAATTCTTTCAAGGGTTTGAGATTGAGTGCGCTCTGTACCGGGAGTAGGGTTCTTTTTGAAAAATGTTTTAATTTCATTCTCCATAGAGTCATCGGCAATAGAGGTGATGCTTGCCACGATTCTGTTAAAGAGCGGATTCCCATGTCCGACTTTTTTGTTAATGCTTTTCCAATTTTTCTTAAGCCATGGCCACAAAACTTTGTCGCCGTATGGATTTGCGGCAACTTTCATGATTGGCAGCTGCATATTTTGGGAGCGAACATGGGACGTTTGTGAAAAGTCAAGTGATTTCAGGAGCAGTTTCTTGTCCTTAAACCCACACAAAGCCCCCAAGAACCGGAGTTTTTCCTCCATGGTTTTTGCATCTTTGTATAGTTTTGTCAGTTCGGCATGTGTTTTCGCATTTCCGTTCCATGCGGCAATAGAGCAGATAGGCTCCACCAGATCCGGAGAGATTGAACTTGGAGATTTCAGGAATTTTTTATATCTCCTAAGTGCTTCGTCAGTAACTTCCTCATCATCCATTTTTCCCAACACGGAAATTGCAAATCCGCGCAGCAATGCATCTGTGTGTTTGTCAGATTTTTGCGGCTCCCATCCCAAATTAAACAGGATTTTTCCAAAGTAGTTTACGGCGTATCCGCGAATTTCTTCCGCAAACGGCTCGTCAAATGCACGGAAATACAGCGATGCCAGGTTATGCGCGACATTGACTGATGCAAGGTAACTGTCGTCATCAAAGTAAGCGTCTGAAAAGTCAAGATAGTTTCTCACTTGCTCGTCGCCAGAGACACATAAAGAAAACAGATCATTCTGTATTGCCCATCTATCAATTGCAGGAATGCGTTTTTCGTCAACTAGCATTTTCAAATCCAGCAAAATTCCCTCGTCATATTTTACACGGTAGAATCCCTTACGACCGTAATTTGCGACAAAACCCAGGGTGTTCTTCGGTAATTTCACAGACATTGATTTTGTAGTGAATAGTTTTTGAGAAATCTCAGATTCCAAACCCAGAGACATCGGAATAGACCACAGCCCCTTTCCGAACTTTTTGTCAGGCTCTAGAAGGTATCGCTTCTGTTTTAGTTTCAGAGCATCCCCGTCCTGGCTGATTTCAACCAGAGGGAATCCGGGCTGCTTTAGCCAGGTATTGACCATAGACGAAACAGGCATGTTGGATGCCTTGCCAATCGCATCCCACAAATCTTGCCCCTTTGCGTTTTGATATTTGAAATCGGACAGATATTTTTTCAGGCCTTTTTGGAAGTTTGGTTCGCCCACATAGTGTTCAAGCATCCTTAGCACGCAGCCACCCTTGTCGTAAGAAATCGCATCAAAAATTTCACGAATTTCAGCTGGAGAGTTCACCGTGACATCTATCGGATGTGTTGTTTTCAGCGAGTCAAGACCCATTGCGACGTTCATTGCATCCTCAACAAACTGATTCCACAAATCCCATTCGGGGTAAAATTTGTCAACAAATTTTGTCGCCATGAAAGTTGCAAAGCTTTCATTCAGCCACAGATCATTCCACCACTTCATGGTGACCAGGTTTCCAAACCACATGTGGGCAATCTCGTGTGAAATTACTTCTGCAATGAATTGCTTAGTTCTGGTGGAAGACGTCTTGGGGTCATACAGCAAAATGGTCTCCCTAAAAGTAATCGCCCCCCAGTTTTCCATTGCCCCTGCCGCAAAATCAGGGACTGCAATCAAGTCCAATTTAGGTAATGGGTATTTTATTCCAAAGTATTTTTCATAGGAAACAAGAAGTTTCTTTCCCAGGTCCAACGAGAACTGTCCTTTTGATTTATTTCCCCTTGTGGTGACAACCCTGATCTGGATTTTTCCAACCTTACCTGTAAGGTATTCAAATTCCCCGACGCCAAGGTAGATAAGATATGTGGAAACGACGGGGGTTTTCGAAAAGACGTATAGCGTCTTACCTCCAATTTTTTTCTTTGACTTGACAGGCATGTTGGAAATGGCAGTGAATTTGTTATCCGCAATAATTGAAATCTCAAATGTCGCCTTAGCCTCGGGCTCGTCCCAGCATGGAAATGCGCGTCTGGCGTCAGCTGCTTCGAATTGGGTCGTGGCAAGATATTTGGTTTTTCCGTTTTGAGTGTACTGGCTGCGGTAAAATCCAAGCAGCCGGTCATTCAGAATTCCTTGGAATTTCAAATCAACGGTAATTGTACCTTTGACTTTTTCAGACAGTCTGATTTCCAATTCCTCTTTCTTCTCGTTGGTCTTATGCGAGGATTTGACGATGCTCCCTTTTGATGTCACCTGGCAAGATGTGATTTTTAATTCGGCGCAGTGCATCGTGATCAGATTTGTTATCTTTTTGCAGTCAGCTGAGATCGATTCAATTCCATTAAACGTGAATTTTTTAAGATCCGGTTCAAACGTAAGATTGTAATTGGTTGGATTTACATCCATATTTCTGGTAATCTGGTTGCACTTTAAGTAGATTTTCTATTTTGCATCATGTCCAGGGATCGGATTTTTCATCCCACGTAATTGCACTCAGTCCGTTTTCAGTTAAGGTGTTACTGTTTTTGATTGCAAACAGCAGACACTCATCAGAACAATGAGTCATTTCTGAATTCTTCATGAATTTTTCACAGTTTTCACAGTATTGCCCCATATCTCAAACAAACAATGCCAAATTTTGCATCAATATTCCCTCAAAGAATGTAAGTGAAGCGAATTATTTTAAAATGAAATACGATTATCAAATTTGAAAACAGGTTTCCAGATGAGATGGAATCAGCTTTATATTCAATCTAATTTTGATATGGTGTAATTGGTCTCCACAATAAAACGACAGCAGAATCCTGCAAAAAAAGAAAAAACACGCAGCATAACTTATCGCCTGCCCGTAAAACTGGTTGAAGAAATCGAGTCAGAGGCCGTGAATCACAACATTTCCCACAACGTGATGGCAAGGCAAATTTTGGAGAGATACATCCAGTGGGACCGATTTGCGTCCAAAATTGGAATGATTCCAGTCCCGAAAAAACTGCTAGACTCGCTAGGAATAGAGATGACTGCCGCTGAAATCAATGAAATCATCAACGTCATCAAGCCGGTAATCAAAGACACCGTGTTATTCATCAAAGGAAAGTATGATTTGAAAAGATGCATCGAGACATTGGAAGACTATATGCGAGCGTCTGGAATGAAATCGGATCATAGGATCGAGGGGGATCTACATCATTTTATCATTCAGCATGAGTTGGGAAGCAACTGGTCGATATTTACAGAGCAGCTGCTGCAGGAGATATTCAAAGAATTTTTGCCGGATTCAAAAATGAAATGTCAAACCACAGAGTCCACAGTCATTGCGACAATTGCGTTAGGCAGTGACTTCAGTGAGCATGAATATTAGAAATAAAACAGTAGATCAGATTTTGTTAAAGACCACATCTACGTCAATTTTTCCGTCATGAAAACTGGTGTTGACCTCTTTGATTTTGCTCTTATACAAAAATAGCCTCTTTCCCTCTTCAGTGATTACACCGGAAGTTCGAATCATTTTTGAGTCGTGCAGTTGTTGAATTCGTCGATATACTGTGCTCAGCGGAATGATTTTTTCTCTGGACACTTCAATTGCGGATTTTGGAGTATCCATTATTGCCTCTAAGATGGACCTACAGTACTTATCAGAAAGAATTTCCAAAAAACATTCTTTTCTTTCAGGTTCTTCAATTTTTAGTTGATTCAAGACTTGCATGTTGGTACTAGGCAGTTTTAAGATATAATCACAGGGTATGCAAACATGTGCATTGCAAGACAAACAGCGATGCTATTTTACAGGGTGGTCTGCTTTCAATCCCTTGTAGCGGTTTCTTATCGTAACTTCAGTCACCCCTGCAGCTTCAGCGAGATCTCGCTGTGTGATGGACACTCCGTTCTTGACACACGATAGATAGAGGGCGGTTGCTGCAAGCCCCATAGGATCCTTTCCCGCAGATTCTTTACGTTCTTGTGCCTCTTTGAGCACTTTGACGGCATAGCGTTTTGTTTTTTCAGATATCTCAAGTTTGCTTGAAATTCTTGCAATGCACTGAATTGAATCAACCACGGGCATTTTTAGCTCCAGTTCATGGTGCAATAACCTGTAACATCTTGCAATGTCTTTTCGCTTAACGTTTGCAGCATCAGAGACATCCTTCAGGGTTCTTGGAGTTTCAGTGTCTCGACAGGCGGCATAAAGAGATGCGGCAATCATTGCGGAGATGGATCTTCCACGAACCAGTTTTTTCTCCAATGCTTTTCTGTAAATGTATGCTGCTTTCTCCAAAACGTTTGCAGGAACTGAAACTTTATCTTTTAATTTATTCAAATCACTCAGAGCCTGTCTCAAATTTCTGTCAACAGGTGCATGAACTTGACTTCTGCTGTCCCAGGTTCTTAATCGTTCGATAGTACTTTTCATAGATGTGGAAAGGGGTTTTCCCGATGCGTCTTTGTTTAGAGGATTGATTACAGTAGACAAGCCCATGTCATGTATCATAAGTGATGAAGGAGCGCCCGTTCTTGCAGGATCAGCGCCGCCGTCTTTTTGGAATGATCTCCATTCGGGGCCAGACTCTTGCGATTTTCCATCAATCACATATCCGCACTTGCCACAAAACTGTTCGCCTGTAACTTCGTCAGATAGAATTGAGTTCTTTCCACAACGTGCACATGACGGGGTTTCCATTTAGATAGCCATCCTGTTTTTTTGAAAATTCATAATTGAGACATAGAGAATGAAGATACCCTGAAACATGATTTGGAATCTTATCTCAGGTATAAGAAGTGTGAGTATTTAATGGAAGTGTAATGTGATTTTTTCACTACATTGCAACGGTAATTTCAGGAGTTGAATTGCCCCCGTAACCAGGATCAATAGTTTGTTTAGGATTCAGGCTGGTATCGTGATGACACGCTTTGTTGCAGACAGGACAGAACTTTCTATCAAGTACAATGCATTGGCAAATATGGTTTTTCACATATGCTTGTGCCGCTTGGTTCCATTCCCCAGTCCCATTACAATAAACACACATGTTTGTAGATGAAGAACCTCCGCCCTTACAAAAATCGCAAACGTCTTCAGTCATATCTTACCGTCACTGCTGATGGCTGAATCAATATATTTGGAGAGGAAATGGATGAAAATCAAATAAACCTTTTAAAATATCCCAAAATACAACTATAATCATGAAGCAAAAAGCAGCATCGCGAAGTATCAAAATCTTGGTTGCCAAGTTAGGGCTGGATGGCCACGACAGGGGGGCTCTTGTGTTATGCAGGGCGTTCAGAGATGCAGGAATGGAAGTAATCTATTCAGGGCTTTTTGCCACTCCGGACAGAATTGCACAGATTGCAGAAGACGAGGACGTTGATGTAATTGCAATGAGTTTGCTAAACGGAGCACACGGGACACTATTCCCAAGAGTAGTCAAGACGCTAAAAAAGAAAGGAATCAAAGATGTTTTGATAGTCGGAGGCGGAGTAATTCCAGACATTGATCATGATGAACTTGTAAAAGCGGGAGTTGATCATGTGTTTGGTCCAGGTACACCGTTACAAACAATCATCGATCACATCACAACCGGCGTATCTAAACTAAGAAAAATATAAGAAAAAAGATTATTCTGTGGAATCAGGCCACATCATTTTACGCATTTCTTTACCAACTTTTTCAATTTGGTGTTCGTCATATACCTTCATGTGTTTATCAAATGAATCTTTTCCGTTTTTCTGATATTCGGAAATCCACTCGCTGTTGAATGTGCCGTCTTGAATCATGGTGAGAACTTTTTTCATGTTCTCTTTGTTCGATTTATCCATAACCATCGGCCCACGTGTTAGTCCGCCATATCTGGCAGTTTCGCTTACACGTCTCCACATTCCATTAATCCCATATCTTTGAATCATGTCTACAATGAGTTTGAGCTCATGTAAGACTTCAAAGTATGCAATTTCTGGCTGGTATCCTGCTTCAACAAGAGTTTCAAATGCATTTGTAACCATAGAAGCTGCTCCACCGCAAAGGTCAGCTTGTTCACCAAACCAATCAGTCTCCACTTCTTCTTTGAAAGCGGTTTTGATTAATCCGGCTCTTGCACTACCAATTGCTTTTGCAATTCCCAATGTTCTATCCCAAGCTTTTCCTGTGAAATCTTGTTCGACTGCAACAATTGCAGGGGTTCCAAAATTATCAAGGTATGTTTCTCGGACTTTAGAACCAGGTCCCTTTGGTGCAACCATGATTAAATCAACGTTGCTTGGCGCTTCAATCCATTTCCAATAGATTGCAGCCGCATGAGAGAATGACAATGCTTTTCCTTCTGAAAGATTTGGTCCGATTTCGTCTTTGTATACTTGACCTTGAATCATGTCAGGAATCAGTATGTGAACAATGTCTGCTTGTTTAGTTGCATCTGCAACAGACATCACTTTGTGACCGTCAGCTTCTGCCTTTTTCCAGCTTTTGCCGCCTTCCTTAAGACCGATTATCACATTAAGACCAGAGTCTTTCATGTTGTTTGCTTGTGCATCACCTTGGATTCCATAACCAATTACAGCGATTGTTTGATCCTTAATCAGATCAAGATTGATATC
>JAQBHN010000114.1:0-20768 GCA_032127635.1 Nitrososphaerota archaeon | reverse complement strand
CTCCTGTCCATCATAATCCCATGTAAAATACTCTGAGAGCCCGGTCTGATGTGGCGTTCCTATTAGCCTAAAATCTTCAGAATAATCAAACGCATCTCCACTCAATGTAATTGACAAAATTTTTGGACTGCTACCGTTAGGAACAAACCTGAACAAATATTCTCCTTTCTCCAGAGTAAATTTTTCAGTATAAACACCATTGACGTATAGATCAGGATCTGCAAGTGTTATGTGAAATAAAATATTGGGCTTTTCGCCAGTTTCATTTGAAGAAAAACCCACCAAAACTATTACCAATATGACAACCATGGAAATCATGATTATTTTTTTATTCAATAAAACATTCATTAAATTCTATTATAAAAATAAATTTTCTATCAATACGCTTAATTTTATAACAATTATACATTTTTTGTAAATGGGTTTTACTTGTAAGAGATGCGGTTCTATGTCTCATCTGGAAATAGACAGAGAGATAATCTGTGAAAATTGCAAGATTCATCTAGACCTGCTAGACCGACAGATGAGGGTCAATCAAAAAAGAATCGATAAACTTGAAGAGCATAAGAGACACGAATTGGAAAATCCCAAATCAGAAAATCCAGAAACGCGCTTAGAAACCATGAAGCGATTGGAGTATAATTTACAGCTAGAGTATAAGAAGCGCGACGGAATCACAAAAACAATGAATTCAAAATCTGCATTCTGAACCTTTATGTCCTAATCTGAAATCATGCCTCTTGTTTGGAAAGATCCTTTCAGTATTTTCAAAGATTAGGTGGTGTTTTATTGCTCAGGAAGGGATGCTTGGAATGCTTTGTTTTGCTTAATTATTTTTGATGTTCTGTAAACCATTTTTTACACCGGAAATTAAGTACGCATTCTAAAATTCAACTCATGCCTGGTTTATCCGACAAATGGACAAAGCAATCAAAGCCCAGCATTGCCGAACAAATCAATGACACTATCAAGCCTAAAGGTGCCTTGAAACCAAGAGTTCAGGAAGGAATCAGAAAGTTACAGTTACAAATTAAAAAATTAGATACCATGCTATCAAGCTTACAAGCACGCGATGCAAAACTATTCCAACGAATCGTAGTTGCGACACAAACACACGACAACCAAACAGCCAAAGTTCTTGGAAATGAGCTAGGCGAAGTAAGAAAAGTGACTAAAATTCTAAGCAGTGCCAGAATTGCACTGGAACAAATAGAATTACGATTATCAACATGCAGCGATCTTGGGGATACCGTGGTAGCTCTGATGCCTACAATGGGATTGATGAGGAATCTCAAGTCATCCCTTGGAAAAGTTATGCCGGGGGCTGAGCAAGAAATTGGCCAGATGGCAGAAATGCTTGGCGGCTTTATGACGGAAAGTTTCTCAGGAGATGCGGCATTTGGAATGGATACTACAACCAACGCGGAATCTGAAAGTATCCTGAAAGAAGCCGCTGCCGTTGCTGAAAGTTCAGTAGGACAAATGTTCCCTTCAGTTCCAACAGATACTCAGCAAGCATCTAGCAGCAAATATTTTTAATTTAAAATTTTTTATTCGTTGAATGAATCTCTGGACTCTTTAATTTTCTTAACTCTGCTACCTTCATCATCAATTATTCTGTCAACGCCAGAAAGTCTCTCTCTTAATGTGTTGATGATGGAACCTACTTCATCTGCCTCGTTTTCTACACGCTGTCTCTTGTTGGCAAGTTCTCCAATACCCTTGTTTTCTTCCTCGATGTATTCGCTAACTTTCTGAAGCTTTTCTTTGAGATTTTTAATGTCAACTGACTCTTCCTCGATATCTTTTTCAAGCAAAGTTCTCTTATCCTTGAGATTCTTAATCATTAAACCGACATAATCTATCGCTTCCTCCAATTTTGCCCGCTTGCTCATCAGCTCCCCAATTCCAATTTGACTGGTGGACTCTGTTGCAAAGTTGGATTCTTCAGCGCTGGCACTCCCGCTTCTCTCTTTTACCATTTCTCCTCCCTCCTCGTTTTTGAATTTATCAAACATTTTATGATTTACTTTTTAAAATGGGAATAAAAAGTTACTATGCATCCCAAAGCTGACCTTGTGAATGATTTTTAGTCAATTAAAAAAATGGCGATATTTCACCAAATTGAATTTCTAAATAATTGGCTGAAACCAATTACATTTTCAGTATCTGCGGCCTGATCCCCGACATGCAGAATCTTGATATTTTGAGCCGACTCGAGATTTTTGATCATGAAACTCATCAATGAAATTACGACCTCGTTTTCTTCTGATTCCACATCAAATCCAGAAAACACGACTATGAGGCTTAGTTCCGCATCTGAGAGATCCTCATTCATCACAACTTTCCATAGATTTTCTCCTAACTTTGACGCTTTTCCATCAAAAATGACGATTCCTGCATTGTATGACTTGTAATTTACGTATCCCCAAGTCATCTGCTCATCCATTGGTAGGATTCTTTGCAAATCCCCTTTTGCAAGATCATTGGGCAAAGCATAATGGCTGACTTTCAGCTTTCCGTCAACCATTTTTTCCGTTATAATTTCCCCAAGTTCTTCAGGATTGACCTCGTTTTGTGCAAATGCATCGGTAACAGACAGGGGCGAAGTCGCAAGCATCAGAAGGATGACTATTCCCTCAATATTGCGAATTTGGCATTTTACCATGTTCAAGACTGTGTCCAAATGATAGATTAGGAACGGCAAGGAATCATCCTGTTCTTTATATGCTAAATTCAGTCAAAATTGCCAAAAATTTAGAAAGATAAGATCATTTTTCTGAAAATGTTTGAAAATGATATTTTTTAGGAAAATTTCATTTTTTTGGATTAATTCTCAGGCATAATTTTTTTCAGAATTTTTCAAAACTACCAAAAATGGAGCATTTTTTTGGCAAAACCACTGTTCCGCTTTGCGTTCCGCTGTGGAGTTTCATGATGTCCCTCATAAACTACATTGTTCTATACTGGAGCATGTCAAAACAACAATACAGGTCCGAAATGGGCATAATGGGTGATATCTTAGATGTGACCGCCGATGGCGGCCGTGGTGGAGTTATCGTATCTGCAATCTCTCGCAAAGCCAACCTATCTCACTATGCAGTACTAGACAAATGTGAGAAGCTGGTAGAAGCAGGCTTGGTAGAATCCGTCAAAAACGACAGGAACAGAATCTTCCTGATTACTGAAAAAGGATTTCAGTTTTTCCAGGAATTCAAGAAATTTCAGGGACTCGTCGAAAGCATGAATCTAAGGTATTGAGCATATGAATCCAGAAATCGTACCAACGCATAGGAAAGAGTCTCTTGGAGAAGATGGAATGCTTTTTGTAAGGACTGAAGGTATTGTCGATACAATGGTCAAAATACCTCTTTTGGTAGCTAGCATGATTATTGCAGCGGCCATGATGCCAATTCAGCCCTCATTCAGTTCTCCTAGAACCTTGGATCTAATCATTTATCCTGATGGATTAACACACGTTTCTACAGAAATTGATGTAGATCCATTTGTTACTGATTATGAACTTGATCTGTTTGGAAGTACTATTGACAATTTTGTAGCTGTGGGCGAAAACGGATTTTTGTTAACTGCTGATGTTGTAGGAAATTTTGCATTAATTGAAACTTTTGGCTCATCTGTTATTTCTGTAGAATATGACATTCATGATCTGGTATCCAAACAAGGCAGAGTTTGGACATTTTCTCTAGATGCCCCATCTGATTTTACACTACTTTTGCCAAAAAATTCCGCAATCGTCGGAATGACAAACCTTCCAATAAACATGGAAATCATTGATGACAAAAATCAACTAACCCTTTCTAACGGTCAGGCAGAGATCAACTATCTTTTTAGCACAAATTCAATAATCCCTGGCCCTGTAGACCCAGTCAATCCTACATCCGCACCTGATTATCTTTCATATGCATTGATTGCCGGAGCTGTATCTGCTGCAGCAATAGGAACTGTGGCAGTTATTCGCTCTAAACGAAAAATTGTAAAACCAATACAAGACAAACAGTCAACCCAAACAACACAAAAAACTGAAACGGTTGACACTGAAACAATCTTCAAACTAAACCCAGATATTCGCGAAGACGACAAAGAGATAGTGAAGTTTATCTCTGATAACGGAGGACAAGCACTTGAAAGCGAGTTGCGTAAAAAATTCCTACAACCAAGAACTACCATGTGGCGTGCGGTGAAAAGACTGGAGCGCAATGAAATTATTGAAATTGAAAAGAAGGATTTGCAAAACCTAGTAAAACTGCGAAAGAATGTGGAGAAAGAAGAATGAAAACACTGGCATTGTTTACAATATTTGTATTAATTTTTGGAACGGCATCAGCATCGTTGGCTAATGACGCATACGCACAAAACGATCCTAACATCCTACTACGTATTGCTGCACAAGCAGACAAGCAAATCTCAAAACAACTAGAAAGATCCTATGGGGATTCAATGCCTTCTGATATCCGATCCCTGTTTTTGCAAGGACATGCTGCAGTTGAAGCATTGGAAAAGTCCCTGCCTGACGATGTAGAGCAAGCAAGAAACGATTTCCTTACCGCAATGAGATCGTTTAAGCAAATTTCTAAAATGATTTCCGAACCGGTTGAAAAGCCGGCAGCATCCAAACTCACAAGCGTTGTTGATAGAGATCTATCCAGCGAACTTGACAGGTTAGAAAAACATGTCGAAAACCTAAAAAACATATCTGAAAAACAAAATGCCAAAATAACTTTCGAAGAGATTGATTATCTGATAGGCGAAGCGCAAAATCAAATCAAAGACGGAACTGCCACTCCTGAGACAATCAACGAACTAAAACATCTTGTTGATTCCATACAAAAAGAAATTAGCAAATCTTCCTCACACAGTGCATCTGATAGGATTAAGCAATTTGTAGAGAAACAACTTGAAATAATTGATAGAAAATTGACAAAAGCATCTGATGCCGGTGCTGATGTAACTCAAATTGACAATGCCCGTGATAAAATTTCCAAAATCAGCTCCTTCATTGAAGACGACGACATTGGCAACGCCAAGATAGTTTTTAACGAATTGAATAAACTGGTGAAAAATATCGAACGCTCGGTGCGCTAGATAACATAAGCTTCATATACATTTTCTAAACAATTTGAGCATGGCATCCAAAGCAATTATTGTCGGCGTAGGCATTCCAATGATTATTGTCGGTGCCTTGATGGCTTGGCTGTGGGCTCCACTTGAAGGGGATTTTCAAAATCAAGTAGAGCTTGTAGGAAGCACAATTGGAATCTTGGGAGTGATATTTTTCATCTCTGGATTATTTTATACAAAAGAGCCAGTAATGCATTAGAAACTCACTGAATAAATAATGAAAAAAATCACGATTATTACTTGAAAGTCAGATTATTTGAAATATTTACGTCAGTTGAGGGCGAGGGAATTCTTTACGGGACAAAGACACTCTTTGTCAGACTTGCAGGATGCCCTTTCACCTGCTTTTACTGCGATACAAAAGAATCGCTTCCTCTTGATTCTGGGACGGAATATTCAATTGAGGATGCAAACAAGCTAATCGATTCCAATTTAAAAAGGCAAACCTACAAAGTCAATTTCACTGGAGGTGATCCGCTGATTCAGCATGAGGCAGTGGCATTGCTTGCAAAACACATCCAGGAAAAGAAAATCCCCACCTACCTTGAATCGTCATGTTTTGATGCTGACAGATTTGACCATGTCCTGCCGTTTATTGACATTGTTAAAATCGAATTTAAAACAAAGGATTCTGATTTTGTCGATGCAAAACATTATGATAAGATGATTGGCCACACAATGAAATGCCTTCAGTCGTCTGTGAAATCAAAGAAAACAACATACATCAAGGTTGTAGTCAGCTCAAAGACCCAACCAAACGAATTTGCAAAACTGGTAAGAGAAATTTTTGACATCGTGTCCAAAGATGATCTTGACGGATTCATCATTCAACCTACATATGGAATTTCAGAACCGTCGCTGGATCTTTTGCTGGAGTTGTATGATTTGGTATATCCTCATTACATCGATGTCAAGGTGGTACCTCAGCTGCACAAATTCATTGGCGCCCCGTAATCTTGGCACCTGCCTAAAAACCAGATTAGGTTCAAATACTAGAAAAATTCTGTGAGAATATCAAATGGACCAAGAGCGTGTAAAAAAACTCGTAAGAGAACTAATCATTGAACTTGGCGAAGATCCTACGCGCGAAGGGTTACGCGAAACTCCCGAAAGAATCGCAAATATGTACAAGGAAATATTTGGCGGCTATGATTCCGATTCGGAACTATCGGTCCAATTCTCAGAGGATTCTGACGTGGTAATTGCCCGTGATATTCAATTCTATTCTATGTGTGAACACCACATGCTACCATTTTATGGAAAAGTCCACATCGCATACTCGCCAAACGGACGGGTCTTTGGAATCTCAAAGCTTGTCAGATTGGTGGAAAAATATTCAAAAAGACTGCAAATTCAGGAACGGCTCACCAAAAACATTGCCGACGAACTGCACTCTCAAGGAGTAAAAGGCGTGGTAGTCTTGGTGGATGCAGAACATCTGTGCATGAAAATGCGTGGAGTCAAAAACGATGCAACACTTTCCTCGTCCGCATTTAGAGGAATCTACGAAAACAAGGAAGACAAAACAGGCATAATGTCACTCATTAGGGAACGCGCCTCGAATTTATCCATTTAGAGGATACTGAAAAATTAAATAATCACCGTTTTTGATCACATGCATGGGAGCGAATCCGTACATCCACATTCCAAAAGAATCATGGCCTAACTGGACATGGTATGCAATCGAATGCATTATTGTAATTGCAATCTCGATGCTGACTTCAAGCAAGATTACCGATTCTATCGAGGGACTTTCCCCCGAAGTGCAAAACTATGTGTTTATGGGAATTGTAGGCGGCTTCTTTCTAGTTTGGTATATTGGCATCAGAGGCCTGATTCTAAAAAAGAAAATTCTCAGAAACAGCCACTAGAATCATTTCAGATACTTTGTCTTGTCTGTAATTCCAGCTTTTGCAAACGCAGTTTTTCTGTTGTTGCAAGACTCACAAACTCCGCAATGGTATCTTTTGTTTGAATAGCAACTCCACGTTTTGAATATGGAGTCGCCAAGAACCCTCATTCCCGATTTTAACAAATCACTTTTTGACAGCCCCACTCTGTATGGCGACCAGATTTCAATGTTTTTTCGCAGTTTTGATTTGATTCCGTCAATCTCACCTTGGTTGAACGCACTTTCCAGCTTTTTTGCAAAAATCGGCCTGCAATCGGGATAATTCTTGTCTCCGGTATGGGCACCATATGCTACCAGGGTGGCATTTAATGTAAAAGCCCATGCCGAGGCAATTGACAGAAAGACCGCATTTCTGATTGGCACCACAATCGAATATTCAAATTCACTGGGAATCTTCCTTTTGGAACTTGTCAAGACATTAGAATTTCCATACAGGTCTTTCATAAAGCCGATATCGATTATTTTATGCTGCTTTAATCCCAGCTTTTTTGCAAAGGATTTGGCAGCTGCAATCTCACTGTTTGCTTTTTGACCGTACGAAAACGTAATGCCGTACAGATCATATTTTGATTTCAAATATGAGACGGCACAAACAGAGTCCACTCCCCCACTAAAGACAATGACCGCTTTCTTCATAACTCATTCAACTATTTTCTCCCGTCTGCCGCGCCCTTGCTTGGTTTGCAAATTACTATCTGGCACTTTGTATTTGCAGATGCGAATCCCTTTTCCATGGCCAAACCAATCCTTTTCAAATCCGCTGAACTTTTTGAAAATGCAATTACGGAAGGTCCCGCACCGCTAATGGCAACGCCCAGCGCCCCTGCCTTGATGGCGTTTTCCTTTACCTTGGCAAATCCCGGAATCATATGTTGCCTGGCAGGCTCAACTATCACGTCTTTGATTGAGTTTCCGATAATCTCTGGATCTTTTCTCATAAATCCTGCCACAATTGCAGCAGCGTTTGACAGATTCAAGATGCTGTCGGATAGTTTGATTTTTTTTGGAATGACGCCCCTTGATACCTTTGTTTTCTTTTTTGGAACGCTGATTGTTGGGACTGCTATGCACATTCTAAGATTGGCAGGCGGTTCAATCCTGATTACATCCAGGGGGTCTGTTTTCACAATTACAAAGCCGCCTAAGACAGAAGCTGCAACGTTATCGTAATGAACCGTGCCTGCGCTTGCCCTCTCCCCAGATCCTGCAAACTCCACCAGCGAATTTCCGTTCAATTTCAATCCAAACAATCTATCAAATGCAACTGCAGTCGCAGCAGCTGATGCAGCACTGCTTCCCATTCCATACCCTGCAGGAATCCCCTTTTTAATTTTAATTTCGATGCCGTCCTTGATTTTAAATTTTCTCATCATGTTCTTTACAACCAATCCCGCGGTATTTTTTTCAGGACTTGTAGGTATGTCGTCATCTGTGATTATTTTGATCCCATTTTTTGTTTTGGTTAGTGTGACTGTGTCATAAAACGCATCTATTGCCAATCCAAACACGTCAAATCCTGGACCTAGATTTGCAGTAGATGACGGTGCCCTGACTGTAACTTTTGATGCCAACTAGCCCTCTACCTCCTCGCCCAGATTGAGAATTCTGCTTAGAGCGCCTTCAAGATTTACAAAGCCGTCCTCGGTCACGTTTGATATCGGGATCAGCCCCTGTGCAAAGCCACCCAGGTTCAAACCTCGCAAGATGCTCACGGTTAGCGTATACGTATCGCCATCAGTATCCTTTGCAATGGCATTTTCCAATGTCTTCAAGTTTGTGGACCACTGCAGAATGTCTTTTAGCTTGTCCCCGATGAGATCCGTCTTTGTCAGAACGTTGACTGTCGGCAAGTTCAAACGCAGCCTGATTGATGTTGCAAGCAGTGCGATTGAAACAAAATTTACTGGCGAAGTGATGAGAGATCCGTCAAAGAGAAAGATATTTGTTTTTTCTTCAGATGAGATGTTGTCTACTATGTAACGTCCGCTGGAACGATATGCAAACAGCTCGATTTGGCCGGGCGTATCTACAATCAGATAATCCGGATTCACCTTGTATACGTCGTTTTGAATATCGTCAATTTTTGATGCAATCAAATCGTTTGCCATGACCATGGCGCCATTCGGACCGAGTTCATACTGCTGCATGATTGACACATAGTCGACATAGTCCCTAACATCGATGTCGCAATTGTATGGCATGTTGTCTACGCCCGGATCCAAATTCAAAATTGCAGCAAACGCCCCGTTTTTTGAATAATAGTTCTGCAACTTTGACGAAAGCAGGGATTTTCCCGAACCTGCAGTACCTGAAACAAAAATTGTCTTCAATCCGTCTAATTTTCACTATTTGCTTATATTTCAAACTAGCTTGTTTTTGATATTATTGCCATTGGAAATACCAGATTGGCAATCAAAAGGATCAAAAATTTCCATGTTGTCTTTAACTGATTAGATTGTATTTCATTTGTGAGTCAAAGTATATCGGAAAAGGAGGATAATCTCAAAAACTTGGTAGTGAGACTACTTCAGGAAAGAAACCTTTCTGACTTTGAAATGCTGGATTCATTATTTACAGAAGTAAAGTGGGAACTCCAAAATCAGCACAGACTTCCAGACTAAGCATACTTTTCATGCCTAGAATTAGGCGTGAATTTTTCCTGACTGGAGATTTACTCAACTTTCATATTTGATTCCTCAAAAAAATCATCAAATGAACTGGAGACTAGTAGCCATTCCTGTCACCCTGATTCCCATTCTCATAATTGCAGTCCAATTTGATATTCAGATTGAGGACGTTCTGGCAATTGGATTCCTTCCGTTTGCTGGGGCAATTGTTGCTATGATGATAAAGCTGGGACTTCAGGGAATCAAATTTGCATACATTACACGAAAATATCTCGGGCATTTTGACTCGTTTTTCAAACTGGCCGGGGTCAGAATGGGCAGCGAGTTTATCAAATTTACAACTCCGATGTTCATTGGCGCAGAATTTGTCATAATTTACTATTTGCACAAAAAGGGGGCAAAGCCTGCAAAGGCTGCATGGATTGCAATTATGGATATGGTGACCGAGGTGCTTGCGGCAGGACTGTTATCCATCATGGCGGGAATCATTGCACTGCTAAGCGGGGCATATGTTGTCGCGGCAGTAATTTTGGCAACCAGCATTGTCATTACGTCTCTGTGGATGGTGATGTTCTTCCTCTCGTCCAAACACACATTCCAGGTTCCAAAGGTGTTGGAAAATCTTGCAAAGAGATTTGGAAAAGAAAAAGGTGTAAAGGCAATTGGGAAAACAAACACATGGATGGAGGAAGTGTGCATGATGAGCAGAGAAAATCTGAAAACCTCAGAATCCAAAAAAATCTTTACGGTTTCATTTTTGTTCTCACTTGCATCATGGTCATTTTATGGAATTTCATTTATGATTATTGCAACGGGAACAGAATTTGTTATCAGTGCATTTGACTCTGTCATGGCAGTAATGGGCGCAAATGCCATTGGAAACCTTCCCATAACCATAGGAGGTTCGGGCTTGGCAGAATTTGGAATTATTGCGTATATCAATAATTTGGATCCCTTTGCCTTTGAAATTACTAAGGGGATTGTAGCCTGGGATGCAGTAATCGGGTGGAGAATTGCAACATATTACGTTCCGATTGCAATTACGTGGCTGCTTTTGGTAAAACTGGCCTTGAGCAGAATATCCAAACCGCAGGCCACATAGAAAGCACTTTATCTTTATGCGTTTTTTTTGATTTGTGGATTTTAAAAACAAGGTCGTTCTAATTACAGGCGCATCATCGGGAATTGGCAGGGAATCAGCAACAGAGTTTGCAAAACTGGGTGCTGACATAATTTTAGTTTCAAGAACAAAAGAAAAGCTTGAACAGGTGGCAGACGAATTAAAAAAATTCAATGTAACTACATTAGTTTGCCCGTGCGATGTGTCTAAAAAAGATCAGGTAAAAGAAATGTCAAGAATAGTTTTAGAAAAATTTGATTCGGTTGATATTTTGGTAAATAATGCCGGTTTTGCAATTTATGGCTCTGTATCTGATCTTAGCATTGATGACATAGAATCTCAGATGGAGACAAATTATTTTGGAATGGTATACTGCACAAAGTATTTTCTTCCGTCAATGCTGGATAAAAAATCCGGACATATTGTCAATGTGGCATCCGTTGCAGCAAGCTTTGGTTTGCCTGGAATTGCCCCGTACTGTGCATCGAAATTTGCAATGCTGGGATTTTCAGAAGGTCTCAAGCATGAATTAAAAAATTCTGGAGTTGGAATTACCGTTGTCAGTCCTATCATGGTCAGAACCAACTTCTTCGAACATCCGTCATTTGAAAAAATGCCAAAATTTTCTCCAACTTCGCTCAGTTCCAAAACTGTGGCAAAAGCTATTCTGAGGGCAGCAAATTCCCAAAGATTGGAAATTATTGTCCCGTCTCTAGTCAGAGGTGCTGTCTGGATAAAAAACACATTTCCGTATTTTGTCAATCCGATATTGGGGAGAGCTTTCAAGAAACAGCCAGGCTTTGTAAAAAAAGACTAGTCCTCTTCCAAGTCTTCACTTGCAGGTTCACTGGAGCCCACATCTAACAATTCTAGCGATTTTAATTCGAATTGATAGATTGCCTTCATCTCAATCTCTTTTTCTTTTTCTAGAAATTCTGACACTTTTTTACTCAGCGGTGCTTTATGTTGATCAAAAACAAACTCGTAGACCTCGCCCTTTAGCAAATCGTCAATCTTGATACCTTTTGCTACGTCCATCGTTACAATGTGTCGTCCATCTTCCACCGCATCATACAGTTGGACATCTATTTTGTTATCGTCATAATAGAATTCCAGAATGTATCCTGATCCCTTTAGCTCTTCAGGTTTCTTAAATTTTGCATTCTGAATTTCATCGGTAACCCATTCGGGAATTTCATCTTCTTTCTTTTTTGCCATGGTAAGCTACTCTACACTTTCTGCTTTTTCTTTTTTGCTTTTTGACCACCATTCCAGATAGTCGTCATGCTTGTCATCACGCGTTTTCTCTCTCTGGTTTAACTTGGATCTGATGTCTGTAACTTCTTCTCTTGTTGCGTATAATCCACATCGTTTGCAAATGAAATGTCTTCTGTTTTTTTCATCCATTTTCATTGGAATGTCAATTTCATCAAATAGTTTGAACAAGGCATCTCTGCTTCTGTCCTCCTCCTCTGGGAAATCTTCTAGATATTTTGCTTCTATTTTCTTTTTCTCTCGGAATGTACATTCAGGACAGTTAGGCACTGTTGATTTGGCTCAATTTTTTCCATAAAAGCGTTCCCACAATCTCTATTGATCGATATTATCCGACACGCGGATTTTTTCATCATCCCTTGCGGTCCGTTCGCCCATCGAAATCCCGCGTGCCAGATGAGAAAAATCATCAAAATAATCTATTATTTCTTTTCTTCCAATGTTTGGGCAGCAATTTTTGCTGAATTTTCCGCTCCATTGGGAACAAAGTTCTTTGAAAACTCATTCAAGCTGTCCTGGAACCCTTCATAATTTTCCTTGATTTTGGCTATGCCCTTAGTTACTTGGTTCGTTTTGATGGCAAGCACGCCCAGATTCTTTTCCTCGGCCCATCTGATGTTATTCGTGTGCTCATCATAAATCGGGATTCCTATTATTGGCTTTGATTTTCCGCCCATTATCTCACCCATTACAGTATGAGAGCCGTTGACAACTGCATATTTGCACAAGTCCAGAACTGTATCCTTTTCTTGCTCTGAGAGAAAACCAATGTCAATTTGTATCCAGTCAATTTTTTTATCCAAAGCTTCTGACACGGAATATTTTTTTCCGTCTTTTCCCAATACCGTGTCTATGTTTGAATCATTTCTTGCATGTGACACTATTCTTTTCTCATCTCTCATTTCATCTTGACGAAATACCTGCTCGTACCTCTGACCTGTTCCGTCATTGGTTGATTTGTTTCCCGTTCTCATCCAATAACCAAACTCGTTATCCTTGACTAATTTCTCAAGATCCGAAGAATCTTCTTTTTTGACTTGTCTGCTGTTTGTAAAATGTCCGACATATGTGATTTTTCCTTCTATGCCCTTGATAAAATTCAGATTATACTCACACATTGTATATGGGGGCGGAGAATCTGCCACAAGAATTTTTGATGCCTTGGCAATCTGTTTTGCGACAAAAATCAATGAGGGATAAAGATATGATCTTGAATTGTACAGTTTCGGTCTGAACTGATTAGTTACAAACAAACTGGGAATGTTTCTGTTTTTAGCTAGGATGTTTGAACCCATGTCGCCGTCATTGATCACCAGATCGAATTTTTCTTTGTTGTAGAGTTTTCTCTCTTCTCTCAAATAATTTGCAATTTGCCTAACCAGTGGCGGGTTTTTTGAAACTGGTAGTAACAAATTCATCAATGACTTTGTGACACTTGGGCCAAACTTGCCGTCGATTGGCGTCGGCATCAGTATTTCATGGATTCTTTCTTTTTGGTCGGGGAATTTTTTTAATAATTTTTCATAAACATGATCTTTGCTGGAGAAATGAACCTCAAACTCTTCTCTGATATGATCTCCTAAAACATCGTTTAGCCTCATCATTCGGGAATAGTGGCCGCTTCCCCACGGATAGATGAATTCTCCTATTTTGAGCACAACATGAAACCAGATATGCCGTTTAAATTCTCAGTGATTCTCAAGTGAATCTAAAATATCGTGTACGTTATTGGGACCAACGTGAACTGTGATTATTCTCTTTGTCTTTAGTGCGGATTCGACCTCTTTTTTTGAAAAGGAGGGAATTTCATTCATATTCATTGTGACCATTTTTTCTATTTTTTTGATGCTTCTTTCCAACCCTATCTCTTTTGCCTCATCAAACAAACCCGTGTCAACTCCAGTTAACGGCAGAACTGGAATTTTCTTTTTTGCAAATGCTAGTTTTAATGAATTGTCAATAAAATCTGAAGAGTAAATCAGCGGAGACAATGCCAGTGACACACGGTTGTTGGAATACTGCAACAGTATCTCTAATATGGAATTCACATAAATCAAATGATTTCTAGTTCCGTTGGGGCTGATTTTAATCTGTAAGAATTCAAGTTCAATTTTGTTTTGGACTAGTCTTGGAATAATCTGGTTGATTATTTTTGCAAGATTCATCAGTTCTGATTTTTGTCTATAACAAACTATTATCTTTGTATCATACCCTTGCTTGATTGTCTCATAGCAAGAAACCGCAGAGATTTCGTCATATACTGCACAGATGGTTTTCTGTTTTTGTGATTGATACGGTACTCCTCCTTTGCCTTTATCTGAAAAAATACACACGTAAGCATTATTTTTCGTCAGATATGTGTATAGTAACTTGTCAAAATTTTCGTCTGTTCCTGGATGGGCTCCTAGTTTTGTTTTCTTTTCTATGATGTTTGACGTTGCAGCAATTTCAACATCCTTGGTAACGAATCCCTTTGAAACTCCTTCCACTCTTACCAGAAATTTTTCCCCCTTTAAGAGCAAATTGCCGCTAATGGATGTAATTTCAGAAACAATGTTTGCAAAATCATTCTTTATCTGCCTTGCAATAGCTGTTTTTTCAATTCCAAAAAGCAAATTGATTGCAGATGATGCAAAGACAGGATCGTTTGCATCAACTAGAACTACATCTCCATCGCGTTTAACGGATTTGAATTCCTGATTTTTTATCTTGAGAATTTTTTTAATGTTTGAAACCAGTTCTGGAATTTTATTTTTTGAAAATATAGTTGGAAAAACTACAACGTACGATATTTCATCCATATTTTATATTTTGAATTCTACTTGTTTATAATTTAGGACAGAACTTTAGGCAATCAATATAAAACAAATAATCCAAGTGAAAATGTGACAAAATTCACACAAGAACAAGTAGATGGACTAAACTCAAAAATTAGAACTGCCAAGGAGGCACTAGAATGGGTTTCAGAGAATCTTCATCCTAGAGTTGCCAAAGCATCAAGCTTTGGCGCTGAAGACGCAGCAGTCATGGACATTATGCTAAAAATTAACCCGAAATTTCGATTCTTTACACTTGATACTGGACGATTACCCCAGGAGACCTATGATATCATTGACGCTGTTAGCAAAAAGTACGATATTGCAATTGAAGTTCTCTTTCCTGACACAAAAGAAGTCGAAGACATGGTACGTAACAAAGGAGTGAACCTATTCTATGAAAGTGTGGATAACAGAAAACTCTGCTGTGAAATTCGCAAAGTGCACCCAATGAACAAGATGCTGAGCACCCTGGATGGCTGGATAACCGGATTAAGACGTGATCAGACCAAAAATCGTGAAAATGTCACTATCTTCCAATTGGATCACGGACATGGCGGAATTTTAAAAATAAATCCAATTGTTGATTGGACTTGGGATCAAGTTCAAGAATATATCAAAAAAAATAATCTGCCCTACAACAGTCTGCTTGACAAAGGCTTTCCAAGCATTGGATGCGAGCCATGTACCAGGGCAATAAAACCTGGAGAAAATATTAGAGCAGGCAGATGGTGGTGGGAACAAGGAGGCAACAAAGAGTGTGGCCTTCATATAGACCCCTGATAGAGAATTTATCATGTCAGAAAACGATTCAATTAAACCACATGGCGGAGTTCTAGTGAACAGAATTAACAAAATTGATCCAACCGGATTATTCTCAATTACAATCAGCGAAGATCTTGCAAACGATGTTGAAAACATTGCAGATGGAATTTTCAGTCCGCTAGAGGGATTTTTAGGACAACGGGACTTTGAAAGTGTTGTATCGCGTGGAAGACTAGCTAATGGCCTGGCCTGGACCATTCCAATTGTGCTTGATGTTGATGAAGAAACTGCATTTAAAATGAAAGAAGCAGGAGATGTTTTACTAAAGAATCCGGATGGAACTGGCGTTGCAGTATTGCACGTTGATGAGGCATTTACTTTTGATAGAGAGAAAGCAGCCCAAGGAGTCTATGGAACCAATGACTCGTCACATCCGGGAGTTGCATATACAATGTCAATGAAAGATTACTTGTTTGGCGGAAAAATCGACCTTATTCAGAGACCAAATGACACTGAAATTAGAAAAAACAGACTAACGCCAACTCAGACACGGGAGGCCTTTGCCAAAGCGGGATGGAAGACAATTTGTGCGTTTCAGACCAGAAATCCGCCACATGTAGCACACGAAATGCTACAAAAGACATCAATTACCACACGTGATGGGGTGTTTGTAAATCCGGTAATTGGCCAGAAAAAGTCTGGGGATTTTGTAGATGAAGTAATTATAAAATGCTACGAAACCATGATAAAATTATACTATCCGGAAAACAGATGTAAACTCGGAACACTGCATACGCAGATGAAGTATGCAGGACCGAAAGAGGCAATTCACCATGCAATCATGAGACAAAACTACGGCTGTACTCATATCATAATCGGACGAGACCATGCAGGCGTTGGAAAGTTCTATGATCCAATGGCCGCACAAAAAATCTTTGATGACTATCCAGAGTTGGAAATTTCTCCGGTATTCTTCCCACCGTTCTTCTACTGCAAGAAATGTCTGACATACACAACTCCAAAAGCATGCCCGCATGGCGATGATGTCAAAGAGCAGATTAGTGGAACCGCACTGAGAGAAATGATTCAAAGCGGCCAGGCGCCATCTGAATTCATTCTAAGGCCGGAAGTTGCAAAAGTAATTTTGGAGCATCCAAAGCCATTTGTTGATTAGACTTTTATTCAATCAAATTTGCTCTAGCTTGTGAAGTATCTCTTTGCAATAATTTTGCTTGCAGGAATTTTTGCAACTCCTGCATTTGCTCAGGAGACAAACAATCCGTCACTAATCATTGATACTCTGGAAATTCCTTCAGATGAATTCAATACCGTGCTGCGTGAAGCGCCGATTAGAGTTCTGGACGATGCCCATTCCATCAGCTGGCAGGTGACAATTGACAACAACCTGCTGTATGCAAATCCCGAAGGAAACGCAGTATTGCGACTATATGATCAGGCCACACATGACGAATTCATTGAGGTTGGCATGGGATCGGGACCTGACTACAAGTTTTGGGTTGCAGTCCAAACCCCAAAAGAAGGATACGTTGTAGTTCACAGTGATCTGGACAGGGGCTTGTATCCTCAGGCAAAATCCATCATATCATTTACTGACAGGGCAGGACTAACCGTAAACAACGGGGCAAGAATTGTGGTTACCAATCTGGACATAGGCCAATTTGTAATAGACTCATATTCTGTTTATGGAAAGGATGGCTCCACTGATCCTCCTGCAGTAAGTTCTGGCAGCATGATTGTGGAATTCCTATCGGGCGATCCTGCAAAAAATATATTTGCATTGTTTCCGTTTTACATTGCAGCAGGTGTGGGGGTTTTGGTCGGGGTGCTGTTTCTAACTAAGAAGCGTTCCTAGACTTGTAATATTTGCAACTCTTTTTAATTTTACATACGTTACACATTGGCGAAACTGGCTTGCAGATATTCTGACCATACATTACAAAAGTATCGTTGATGTCAATCCAGTATTTTTTTGGTATTTTTTTCATCAGCTCCTGCTCTGTCTCCTCTGGATTTTTTGTATCGACCAGTCCCAACCTGTTTGATATTCTATGTACATGAATATCCACTGGTATTGCTGGCTTTTCAAACGCGTAAACTAGCACACAGTTGGCAGTCTTTCTTCCAACACCTGGCAACTGTATCAGAGTGTCCAGGTCATCTGGGACTATGTCTTTGTATTTTGTGTGAATGATATTTGCAACCTCTATGATTCTTTTGGATTTTACATGAAAGAATCCGATTGACTTTATTATTTTCTCCACGTCTTTTACTCTGGCACTGGCTAGTTGTTTTGGATTTTTGTACTTTGAGAATAGTTCTTTTACTGCCTTTGTTGTTGCCTCATCCTTGGTTCTTGCAGATAATATTGTGCCAATTAGAATGCTGAATGGGCCTGTTTCTGCATCATGAAGATCCCTTAGTGCGGTAATTCTTGGAGGCTTTACTGCATTCATTGTCTTTGTCATTCCAGAAAGTATTTTTTCCATTTCCAACTGGAAAATTACATACAAGTATTATAACTGTAATAGCAAAATAATTCTGTTGGAATTAACTAAAGAAGAAGAATCCGCACTAAAGGGTGAGCATGGAGAAATTATGCAAATGGCGTATAGAATTCTCGTTGCAACAGGTGAGGCAACTGATGCTGACAAACTAGTTCCAATAGAATGGGCTCATCTTTCAGGTGTAAACTATAATACAATTGGCGATGCGGGTGAGGAATTTCTATCGGGAATTAGCAAACATGCACGAGTCAAGGTAAAAACAACTCTGAATCCGATGGGGTTTGATATTGACAATGTGTCAAACTATGGATTGGATGAAAATTTTATCTCAAAACAACTATCAATAAAAAATTCATATGAGGCAATGGGGGTTATTCCTTCCTTTTCATGCATTCCTTATGAAATATTTGATATTCCTAAAAGTGGAACACAAGTTGCATTTGCTGAAAGCAATGCCGCAATCCACGCAAACTCGTATGACAATCTAAAAACAAACAAAGAGAGTGCATTTAGTGCACTTGCAAGTGCAATTCTTGGAAAAAGTCCACACTCTTCACTAAGAAAGGAAGACAATCCGAACATTACAATTCGAATGAGAGTAAAAAACCCAAACGAACTGACATATGGAATGCTTGGATTTTTTGCAGGAAAAGTCGGAGACACGTCTGTAAACATTTCTGGACTAGAACGGATGGACAAAAGGCAGACCAAAGCGATGTGTGGAGGGATGGGAACATCGGGAACTTGTGCCAAGTTTATCTTCGGAGAGGGGGATTCTGATTGTGAAAAAATTGATTTTGATGAAAAGGAGATGCAAAATGTTCATGACGAATTAAACACCGCAGAAAAAGGTGACATCATCACACTTGGGAGTCCACAACTGGGACTGGACGAGATTTCTGATCTTGCTGGTAAACTAAAGGGTCGTTCTTTTCAGAAGAGATGCATGGTGTTTATGCCCCGTATCGTAAAGGAACAATCCGCAAAAATTGGATATATTGCTGAGCTTGAACGCGCAGGCTGTGAAATCCTTTCTGATTGCTGTACATGCTTGTCTCCATTAATCAGTAAAGACAGCGTTGATGCTGTTACCACCAATAGCATCAAAGGAGCATTTTACCTTAAAAATTCTAACGGCGTAGATGTAAATCTGAAACCGTTATTAGAAATAGTTGAAGACGAGACAAGATGAAAAAAATTCTAGTTTCAGGAAAAGTGGAGGGGATTGTTTTAAAATCTGAGAAACCAATTAATTTTTTAGGCACGGTTGATAAAAAGACTGGAATCATCAGCGATGAAAATCATGACTTGTATCAAAAATCACTCAGGGGTACCGTTCTTGTTTTCCCGTCAGGCGTAGGAAGCAGTGTTGGTGCATATACAATTTATTCAATAAAATCAAACCAAACAGCACCTCTTGCAATGATTTGCCAAAAAGTAGATCTCACAGTAGCTACTGGATGTGCACTGGCAAACATCCCATTGATTACAATCAGTGATGAAGAATTTTCATCAATTAAAAACGGAATGAGAATTTCGTTTGACACTGAATCTAATCAAATTCACTATCAATGATTTTTTTTGGTGGGAATCCCCCATGCCTACTTCTGCTATCTGGGTTGTACCGGCTGGTATTGCACGAACAAATTCATCTATGTGTATTTTTCTTGTAACATCCTCAAACATTTTGGAAAACTGTGTTTGTATTTTTTTAGCAGCTTCTGCCATGCCTGATCCACCTGGTTCAATTATTGCATAGCATAGCGAATTTTTTTTAATTGGCTCTGGAGGACCACACGTTAGCACATAATCATCGTCAACTGGCATAATTCCAACAGCTAGTCGAAGCGTTTCTGATTTGATAAAGTTTCGTTGCCCTTCTATGGTAAACGAGCCCTTTGGAAGAAATTCCCCGCTTGGGGCTGATTTTTTTACTTGTTCGGGATGAACCCAAAAAGCGCTTACACCGTACAGTCCTTCCCTCCAGGCCCGACTAAAACAGACTGTAGCATGTGCAATTTCATTCATGCTTCTGTCAGGCGCATTTTCGGCATCTTTAATGATGAAAAATGGCGAACCGAAAATATCCCCATGAAATATTTTGTCATTCTTTTCCAAATGTTTTCTGACTATAGCAGAATTTGATGCGGCGTCTCTTCCGCCGATTGCAAGATATCCGTCAGACGTAAAGAACCACCTGTATCTCTCATACCAGTTTTTCTTTCTGATTTCTGTAACTACGATTAGATCTTTTTCTGCCTCTGTTTTGCTCTGGAACTTTTCTAGCTTTTTCTCTGTTTTCTCTTTAATTGACTGAATGGAGGCGATTGCACCTGATTGTTTTTTTGCCTCATTGAACAATACCGAGGCAATTGACTGAAGGGGAGACCCGGCGTTTATTTTTATTTTTTCATCTTGGATTACGATTAATGATATTCCCTTTTCGCTGATTAATTTTGCATTGTTGTTTGCTAAAATTTCTTGGGCGGAGTTTTCATCAATTGCCCCTATTCCTTTTGATACCATTTCAAAAAGGGAATTTGCGACATTTGTTATATTTTTTGATCTCTCTTTTACGGTCTCAATAGC
>JAQBHN010000113.1:0-4643 GCA_032127635.1 Nitrososphaerota archaeon | reverse complement strand
TAATGGAGGAAAAACTAAAATCTATGTCATTTGATTACTTGGGAATTAAAATCTCAGATGTTCTGCTGCTTGATGGATACTATCCATTCAAGGATGTAGAGTATAGGATAGAGAAATTCGATTTAGAGCCCTCATCAATTTGTGACTTTGAGAAAGACATTCCACTGCACATGCAAAAAATATCACAGACTGCAAATTTCCAAATATTTGCAAAAAAATATTCCACATACCCTATTGAGTTGGACTTGTTTGATGAACGAAATACAATATCTAACATTCACTATGGCCTGATTGCAACAAATGGCAAAAATCAGTCTGCATCAACATACTTTCATCTAGATTCGTGCACCAATGAGATATCTGATAAATCGCCATATCATTTGAACTGCTTTGATGGGAATAATGACTATAGATTTGCGACATTCAATACTGATCATGTGCTGTCCAGTTATTCAAACGGTGATTTCTGTAATGTGGAGTTGGATTCATGGCGCCAGTCCCTTTTTGAATACTCTGAAACACTGCGTGAAAAACAGCAAGAATTGGAAATGGAATCAATGGAGAAAACTGATGATCCTGAATTCCAATGGGAGTTTATCTCTGCGATGAACAAGCAGGGAGATTTGGGAAATCTTGTTGCTTTTATGATTCACAACAATTTTGATGAGCAAAGTTTGCAGGAAAAGATTCAAGAATATGAGAAACAATATGGTAGTTTACCTGAGGAATTACTAGATCTAATTGAGAAGAGATGAAATCTATATTTTTGATAATAATTGGAACCATAGTTGCAATTGCATTCCTGCCTGCATCTGCTTTTGCACAAGACGAATTTGAAATTCTTGGCAGGACGCTGACCCATGACCCGACCGTGTGTGCGTTTGAGCCTGAATCCGACATCAAGGACGCGTGGAAGGACCTCTCCGCATACACCCGCGACTCTGTTACTGACTGGGAGCACCAGCCTGTCTTTGGTTTTGAGAATTCTTTTCTCACCGTTCATCAGCTTGACGTATCTGTATATCGTATCGCGAGACACTCTTAGAACTTTGGCAGTCTCAGTTACCGTCAGTGGGTATGGTCTGGAACCTGTGCCGTACAGCAGGGAATGGATCTCGTTGATTATCTGATCCTCAGTTGACTTTTTCTTTTTCAGCCTTATCCGCGGAGTGATCAGGGGAAGAATCCCCCAAAAAGAAGGTCATACTGAATTTTTTTTGGGGCCTTTTTTGGTATACATGCCAGATGACGCGTTTCCATATCTGACACTCAAAGAGATTCTGAAAAGCTTTTAATCTGTAGAGCAAGCTTTTTTGATTATGAATATCACTGAGAAGATTCTTGCTCGTGGCGCCGGAAAGTCTTCGGTTTCTCCTGACGATGTGGTTTTTGCTAAAGTAGACAAAGTAATGATGCATGATGTATCCGGACCGGGCGTCATCAAGGTATTTGACAAACTCCAGAAACAGGGAATTTCAGTAGATAAGTTGTGGGATCCTACCAAGGTTTGGGTTGCAGAAGATCATTTTGTTCCATCTGCAGAAAAAGTGTCAGCTGAAAATATTGTAAAACTATCAAAATTTACAAAACAATACGGGATTGAAAAACATTTCAAGTACGGGATGGGCCAGTATGGAATTTGCCATACCATATCTCATGAAGAAGCAATGGTGATGCCTGGCGATGTTTATGTTGGAGGGGACTCTCATACCAACACGACTGGCGCATTAGGTGCATTTGCTTGTGGTTTGGGACATACTGACATTGCTTATGTTTTACTTAATGGACAAATCTGGTTCAAGGTTCCTGAGACCTATTACTTTAAGATAAATGGAAAATTACCTGAACATGTGATGGCCAAGGATCTAATTCTAAAAATCATAGGGGAGATAGGAACTGATGGAGGGGCATACCAAACAATGCAGTTTGGCGGAAGTGGCATTGATGAAATGTCAGTTGAAAGCAGATTGACTATGTGTAATATGACTACGGAAGCAGGTGCAAAGAATGGTATTGTCGAACCAGATCAAAAAGTGGTGGATTATCTTACTCAAAGAGGGGCAACCAACATGAATTTAGTAAAAGGGGATGACGATGCAGAGTATTCTAAGACTTTTGAATTTGAAAGTTCTGAGATGGAACCAACTGTCGCAAAACCATTTTCTCCTGAAAATACCTGCGTTGTAAGGGAAGCGCCTTCCGTTGAGTTGGATAAATGTTACATTGGCTCTTGCACTGGAGCAAAATACGAAGATTTGGAAGCTGCGGCAAGAATCCTTAAAGGAAGAAAAGTAAAGATTCGAACAGAAATTTTACCTGCGGCAATTTCAATTTATCAACGAGCAATGGAGAATGGATTGCTGAAAATTTTCTTGGATGCTGGAGCTACTGTTGGACCTCCAACCTGTGGTGCCTGCTGTGGAGCACATATGGGAGTTTTGGCAAAAGATGAAATTTGCATCAGCACCACAAATAGAAATTTCCCTGGTAGGATGGGCCATGTGGAATCTCAAACATATCTTGCATCCCCTCTGGTGGCAGCAGCTTCTGCAGTAACTGGAAAAATCACTGATCCGAGGGATTTGTAATGAAAGGCAACGTCATAAAATATGCCCGAGACAATATTGACACCGATGTCATAATTCCTGGCACATATCTGAAAATTCATGATTATGCAGAGCTTGCAACGCATGCAATGGAGGGGTTGGATCCTGATTTTCATTCCAAGGTGAAGGAAGGCGATTTTATTTTATCTGGCAAAAATTTTGGGTGTGGATCCTCTCGTGAACATGCCCCGATAGCGCTGTCCCATTCTGGAATAAAGGCTGTCCTTGCATTATCTTTTGCAAGAATTTTTTATCGAAACGCAGTAGACGGGGCATTTTTGTTGCCTATCGAAATAGAGCAGGACGCCTATGATGGAATTTCTGAAGGTGACGAAATATCGATAGATGTATCTGCAAATGAAATTAAAAATATTACAAAAAATCAAACATACAAAATGAAACCATTTTCAGAAATTATTGGAAAGATAATTGCTGCTGGTGGGCTCTTCAAGTATAAGCCAGACCAGGATTAAAATGGGAAAAACTCTTTTTGAAAAAATCTGGGAATCACACGTTGTTGTTGAAAAACAAAATAATCCGACATTAATCTACATTGACAGGCATCTTGTTCATGAAGTAACTTCTCCGCAGGCTTTTGATGGATTACGCCAGAATAACAGGAAAGTCAGGCGGCCTGATCTTACAATAGCTACGATGGACCATAACGTTCCGACAACTGACCGCTCACTTCCAATTTTAGACCAAACATCTTCCGTTCAAATCAAAACCCTTGAAAAAAACTGCAAGGATTTTGGAATTAAATTATTTGACATCGACAGCCCTAACCAGGGGATTGTTCACGTTATTGGCCCTCAGTTGGGAATAACATTACCTGGAACCACAATCGTTTGTGGTGATAGCCATACATCTACACACGGGGCTTTTGGAGCACTAGCTCTGGGTATTGGAACCAGTGATGTGGAACATGTTTTGGCATCTCAAACTATGTGGTTGGAAAAACCAAAACCTTTTGAAATCAGAGTTGAAGGGAAACGAAAAAACCCACATGCGGTAACCGCCAAAGACATCGTTCTATCAATCATCAAAAATATCGGGACTGGCGGAGGCACTGGCACTGTAATTGAATATCGCGGTGAGGGAATTACTGATCTTTCAATGGAGCAACGAATGACTATTTGCAACATGTCAATTGAGGCTGGTGCACGTGCAGGTTTGATAGCCCCTGACGAAAAAACCTTTGAGTATCTAAGAAATCGGGAGTACACTCCGAAGAACTATGAGTCATTAGTTGATTCTTGGAAGGGCCATCTTAAAACTGACCGTGATGCAAAGTTTGAAAAAGAATTCATTTTACACATCGATGATATTGCTCCACAAGTAAGTTGGGGGACAAACCCTGGCATGACGTGCGATGTTACGGATTCTGTCCCTTCTCCCGATGAATTTTCTAACGGTGATCCAAACCAAAAGAGGGGGGCTGAAAAGGCACTTGACTATATGGCTCTGGAACCTGGAACTCTGATTGAGGATATCAAAATTGATAGAGTGTTTATTGGCTCATGCACTAATGCTAGATTGGAAGATCTCATTGAGGCATCCAAAGTTATCAAAGGACAAAAAATTTCGCCACATGTTAAGGCAATGGTAGTTCCTGGCTCTCAGATGGTGAAAAAACAAGCTGAAGCGATGGGGTTGGACAAAATTTTCATTAATGCCAATTTTGAATGGAGGGAATCTGGCTGTAGCATGTGTCTTGGAATGAATCCTGACATCTTGTCTCCTGGAGAACGATGTGCAAGTACATCAAATAGAAACTTTGAAGGCAGACAGGGCACTGGAGGGCGGACTCATTTGGTAAGCCCTGTTATGGCTGCGGCAGCTGCGATTCATGGACATTTTGTAGATGTAAGGAAGTTGGATTTGAGTTAATATGGAATCCTTCAAAAAAGTAACCAGTATTGTGACTCCGCTTGATAAAGTAAATGTGGACACTGATCAAATTGTCCCAAAGCAATTCTTAAAATTGGTTCAAAAATCTGGATTTGGAAAATTCCTGTTCTTTAACTGGAGGTATGA
>JAQBHN010000112.1:0-30825 GCA_032127635.1 Nitrososphaerota archaeon | reverse complement strand
TACATGCATTACTGGAAGAAAAAGAATTGATGCTTTATGACTGACACCGCAAGTCAAAAACTCATTTTGTTAATTTTCAATTATAGAATATTCAAAAACAATACACGCATGAATGATTTAGGGGGATTATTTTATCGGGCTGCCCAACGGGACATCCCCTGTGACCGTCAACCAAAACGGCTTATCGTCAACGTCAGCTGCCAACAACATTGCATTTGATTCAACTCCCGCCATTGTTTTAGGTTCGAGATTTGCAAGGACGATCACAGTTTTTCCTACAATATCTTCGGGTTGAAAATACTGCGCACCGCCAATAATGACGTCGCGTTGATCGTCATTTCCCAAATCAATCGTGCCTTTGATGATTCTGGATTTCCCTTCAATTGGCTCGGTTGCAATGATTTTTGCGACCCTAATGTCCAACTTTGCAAAATCATCATACGATACAGTGGTCATGATTAATCTTAATTATTCCCGTTAAAATGAATTTCGGATTTCATTGTAAATCTTTTTTGTTAATTCCACTTGTTTCAATCTCATACCTCAAAGCTGCAGGAATTTCCATGTACTTTTTGTTAACAAGTTCAATTATTTGATCTTCAGGAACGTTGACTTTTTTCAACAAATTCCCCCGCTGGTGGGCATACGCATTTTTCCAAAAGCCAGCACCGTCCAAAGTTTCAATTTTTGCCATGTATCTCGTGAATATCATTTTCTTTTAAATTTTAAGTGACTGTGACCGAAGAATGGCAAACGCCATTGGAACTGGAGTTAATGTTCCGGATTTTAGGCATGTTACCGATCACAGTCTATTTCGATTGTCGTGTGATCTAATATATTTAATGCGGAACCCATGAGGGTAACAGATGGCTACAATCGAGGTAGAGATAGAAATCAATTCAACCATAGACAAAGTGTGGGAGGTTGTTTCAGACATAGACAATGAGCCAAAATTTTGGAGGGGTACAAAGGAAGTCAAAAATATCTCCAAGGAAGGAAACACAGTCAACAGAGAAATAACGATAGCCTTCAGAGATCAGAAATGTTTGCAACAGGTGAAAATATATCCAAAAGAAAGGATAGAGGCCAGATTCACCAAAGGAATCATTGAAGGTGAGAAAACAGTGTCCGTCACAGCCAAGGGTGGGAAAACAATGCTTTCGACATACTGGGATATCAAACTGACAGGTGTGATGGGGATGTTTACGAGCATGATTAAAAATCACATCAAAAGTGGAACTGAGCAGGCCATGCAAAGCATCAAAGAAGAAATCGAGCGATAGGGTTTATGGATTTATTATCAGATGTTTTCAATTATGTGCTAACTGCCATCTTAATCGGAATTTCCGGGGCGTGGATATTTTTACTGAAATCAATGATCGATTCTTTTAGATTAACACCGCATTTGGATAAATTTGAAAACACATCGAAGACAAATCCCAAAGTCTCAATAATTTTGCCAGCTAGAAACGAAGAAGAATTCATCGCAAAGTGTTTGGACTCTCTAATCAAACAAGACTACAAAAATTACGAAATCATAGTGATTGATGATTCGTCAGAAGATTCCACAGGAAAAATAATTTCAGAGTATGCAAAAAAACATCCAAATGTCATCCCAGTTTCTGCCAGACCAAAGCCAGACGGATGGATGGGGAAAAATTGGGCATGCATGGAAGGATACAGCAAGGCAACCGGAGAATTATTGCTATTTACAGACGCCGATACAAAGCATGCTGAAAATGTCATAACGTTGGCAGTGTCACATTTGAATTCATTTGGCTTGGATGCATTGTCAGCAATACCAAAAATGATTACTTTTGATTTTTGGACAAAGATCACACTTCCAATGATTTCGACATTTTTGCACACTAGATTTTCAGCACTAAACGTGAATGACCCTTCAAAGAAAACAGCATATTTCTTTGGAAGCTTTTTCATCATAAAGAAAAAGACATACGAGGAAGTAGGAATGCATGAGGGCGTAAAACACGAGATAATTGAAGACGGAGCTCTGGGTAAAAAAGTAAAAGAGTCAGGTCACAAAATGAAAATTGTCAGGGGTGATCATCTAATCGACGCCGTTTGGGCACGAGACAGAGTCACATTATGGAACGCGCTGAAAAGACTGATGGTTCCGCTATATCTGCAAAGTGGAAAAATTGCAATCGGAAGTTTTTTTGCAACATTGTTTTTATTGTTCATACCATTTCCAATTTTTGCAACGTCAATGTTGCTACCATTGGACACTGCATCTGCAAAGATGCTGTGTATTTCAGCAGCACTTGCATCAATCTTGATCTACGTTGCCGCAATAATTGAAACCAAGTTTCTGCTAGAATTAAGATTGATTCATGCCGCATGTGCGCCGTTAGGAAGTTTGGTGGTTGTTTTGGGATTTTTGAGCGGGTTGTTGCAAGCCAAGAGGGCATCTTCAGTGACATGGAGAGGAAGAAATTATTCGATGAAAGATCATACTCAAAGTTCAATCAGAGTATAGCAATCCTTTTAGATAGAAAATAAGGAATGAAGAATCTCATGGACAAATCAGGAGTCTTTGTAGGCGGGGTCATAGGGGCTGCAATTGTAGTAGCCATAGTCGCAGTGTTGTTTATCTCGCCACCAGAATCACTAAAGCCAAACATTATTGCAAGTAATGACGATTCAGCGAATGCAATTGAAAAAACAGCATCGTCATTTTCAAAAAGTTTATCGCTAATTGAAATTTTTGAAAAATCAGAGCCAGGAGTAGTAAGAGTCAACGTTCAAAGAGGCGAATCAGGAGAGGCTACGGGCGGAGTAGGTTCGGGTTTTGTTTTTGACAAAAAAGGCCACATAATAACAAACGCCCACGTTGTAAAAGAGGCAAGCAAAGTAGTGGTTACGTTTCTTGACGGCAGATCATATAATGCAGAAATTATTGGAACTGATGAATACACGGACATTGCCATAATCAAAGTCAATGCAGATTTAGCTCTATTACAGCCATTATCCATCGGAGATTCTTCCAATCTCAAAGTAGGGGAGCAAATAGCAGCAATCGGAAACCCATTCGGGCTGTCAGGTTCCATGACTTCGGGAATTGTCAGCCAGCTGGGCAGATTACTCCCATCAGGTTCCGGATATTCCATCCCAGACGTAATTCAAACAGATGCAGCAATCAACCCAGGGAATTCCGGGGGGCCGCTGTTGAACATGCGCGGAGAGATAGTCGGAATCAACACAGCAATACAGTCAGCGACAGGGGAATTCACAGGTGTCGGATTTTCAATTCCATCACAGACAGTTGCAAAAATTGTTCCGACATTGATTGAGAAAGGGGAATACAAACACCCGTGGATAGGAATTTCTGGCAGAGACATTGATCCGGACATGGCAAGTGTTCTGAATCTGAAAGACGCGGTGGGATTTCTAGTTATTACAGTGGTTGAGGACAGCCCAGCGTTTGATGCAGGATTGGTTGGTTCGGATAAAACCATCGAAGTCGACGGAATAAACTACCAAGTAGGCGGAGACATCATTCTGTCAGTGGATGGGAAAGAGGTCAGAAAAATTGATGATATTTTGATTCATCTGCAAAGAGCAAAATCAGTAGGGGATGAAATGATTTTAGAAATCTTAAGAGACGGAAGGACTACAAATATCTCAATTACACTAGATGAAAGACCAAACGGAAATTGATTCAATACAAGCATAAATACCTCTTAGCAAGAAATCATTCTATTGAACGATCTTATCTTTGATTCAGAGAGTTTAAACAATATTTTAGAGAACAAACCGGTTTCTCGTCAGGAGGTTATCGAGATTTACAAAAAAGCAGCAAAAAATCCAAATGACCTGTTCCAAGTTTCACAGAATTTAAGAAGAAAATTTAAAAAAGATTATGTGACATTTTCTAAAAAAGCATTTTTCAACATTGTGAATCTCTGTAAAGATACGTGCTCTTATTGCACTTACAAGTCTGAACCTGGGGAAGCAAAACTTTCTTTGATGTCAAAGCAACAGATATCAGAATTGCTATCACTTGCAAGAAAATACAGATGCGTGGAAGCGCTTTTTGTTACAGGTGAACAGCCAGAACAGAGATACCAAGAGGCCAGAGATTGGCTAAAAGAGAACGGGTTCAAATCCACAGCAGAATACCTGGTTCATTCCTCAGAACTTGCATTAGGTATGGGATTATTCCCACATACGAATGCAGGGAACCTAAATTATGAGGAGATGAAAGAGTTGAGGAAAACAAACGTGTCAATGGGAATAATGCTAGAAAATGTCAGTGAAAGGTTAACTGAAAAAGGCATGCCACATCATTTGGCAGCAAGTAAAAGACCAAAAGCAAGATTGGAGATTTTAGAAAATTCTGGAAAATTAGGCATCCCAATGACTACAGGCATTCTTGTAGGCATTGGGGAAACAATTGAGGAGATAGTTGATTCGCTGTTTGCAATAAAACAACTTAACGATAAACATGGGAATATTCAAGAGGTGATTTTACAAAACTTTCAACCAAAACCAGATACGCGGATGAAGGACGAGCCATCAGCCGATGAAAAGTATTTCAAACTGGTTGTTGCGTTGTCAAGAATCATCATGCCGCAAATGAACATCCAGATCCCGCCAAATCTATCTCCAAAATCATATCAGAGTTTTTTATCGGTCGGGATAAACGATTGGGGGGGAATATCGCCACTTACACCAGATTTTGTAAATCCGGAATTCTCCTGGCCTGAAATAGGCAAAGTGGAAGAGAATTCAAAAAGAGCAGGCTTTGATTTAAAATGCAGATTTCCAATATACCCAGAATACTTTTCTTTTATCAGTAAAGAGTTAAGAGACAAGATATCAGTCATTGAAAATGAGGAAGGATTCGTAAAAGAGGAATATTGGAGATGATTGCCAACATAGACTCACTTTTCAAAAATGCCGATCCGGTAATAGCAAGAATTCTAAACAATGCATTATCGGAAAAGGAAATTTCCGCAGATGAAGGATTGGAATTATTCAACGCTCAAGGAATCGACTTTCATTTAGTAGGTCTAGTCGCAGACGAATTGCGAAAGAGGCGAGTTGGAGACATAGTATCATATGTCGTTAATAGAAATATCAATTTCACAAATGTCTGTATCAAACAATGCGGTTTTTGTGCGTTTAGTAGAGATTTCAGAGAAGAGGAAGGATACTTTCTTCCAAATGAAGAAATCGTACGCAGAGCAAAAGAGGCATACCAGTTAGGAGCAACAGAAGTGTGCATCCAGGCCGGGCTTCCACCAGACATGGAAGGCGGTCTATACGAAAGCATTTGCAGAGACATAAAAAAAGAGATCCCAGACATCCACATCCACGGGTTTTCCCCCGAAGAGATACTATACGGCGCAATGCGCTCGAACGTCTCAATTGAAGAGTTTTTGAAGAGAATGAAGGAGGCCGGAGTGAATACACTTCCAGGTACGTCTGCAGAAATCCTGGATCAAAAATTAAGAGATAAAATTTCCCCAGGAAGAATCAGCGTCAAAGATTGGGAGAGAGTTATCAAAGGTGCCCACAAGTTGGGAATCAACACAACGTCAACTATGATGTTTGGCCACGTGGAAACGCTTGAAGATAGGGTAAAACACATTGTAAAATTAAGAGACATCCAAAAAGAGACGGGAGGGTTTACCGAATTCGTACCTCTGAATTTCATCCACACCGAAGCACCAATGTACAAACATCAATTACATGAAGGCATAAGGCAAGGAGGTAGCGGGAACGATGTTTTGCTTACTCATGCAGTAGCAAGAATAATGTTGAATAATTCAATCAACAATTTACAAATGTCATGGGTAAAAGAAGGGCAAAAAATGTCACAGCTGTTGCTGATGTGGGGAGCAAATGACTTTGGCGGAACTCTAATCAACGAAAGCATTTCAACATCCGCAGGATCAGAATACGGTCAATTACTAAAACCCAAGGAAATTAGAAGGATGGTGAAAGAGATTGGAAGGGTTCCAGCTGAAAGAAATACACACTATGAAATTCTAAAAAAGTTTGACGGCGGGGAAGAAGTGGAAGATAAACTTGATAGCGTTACAGATACACAGTTTGGGTCATATGTAGAATTAATTAAAATAAATAAATTCAATTACAAAAATCCCAGGAAGCAGTAATTTGCCAGCCTTAGAAAAGGCATTGCGTTATTCAAAAAAAATAGGGATCGATGAATGTGATGCAATCGCAGTTAAAAAGAAAATCACAACCGTCAGAATTACAGATTCAGAAATTGTTGAAATTAAACAAAACTTTGATGAGAGTTTTGGAGTTAGATTAATTCACAATAAAAAAATTGCATCCATGCAGACAACAAATGAAGAAGCAATAGAGCAAGCAATAGACAATTCTTTCAGAACATTGTCGAATTTAAAATCGAGGGAGTTTTGGGGCGGGTTACCATACAAAGCCGACAGCATGAAATTGGAAGGGACATTCGATAAAAAACTAGATCAGATTTCAGGCTCTGAATGCACGGATATCGCACAGAGTATGATTAACTCATCAAACAACGACAAAGTAAGTACGATTACAGGATCACTCAACATCATATCAGAAAAGTTTGAATTAGTTAATTCAAACGGACTTGAATTTAAAGAAAAAGCCACATATATTTCAGGAATCATAAATGCAGAATCAGAACTTGGAGAAACGCCAGTATCAGGAATAGGTCATTCCTGTGGAAGAACATTGTCAAATTTTTCCTCAGAACAGATAGGAAATGATGCAAAGGTCATGTGCATGGAATCCATAAATCCACAAAAGATTGATTCGGGTTCATACTCTATAATTTTTGAACCTTACTCAGTTGGGGAATTATTAGCATTTGTAGTCGCCTCTAATTTCAATTTTAAAACGTTTTCAGAACAGAAAAGTTGCTTTTCAAATGACTTTGGAAAAAAAATTGCTGCAGAGCAACTCAGTCTGGTTGATGATCCACACATTCCAGAAGGAGTTGGAACAAAGTCAGTAGACGATGAAGGAATAAAAACTGAGAAAAGAAATTTAATTGAGAAAGGCGTTTTCAAAAATACTTTTTCAAATCTCTTTGACAGCTACAAAGAAGGGAGCCAGCCAACTGGAAATGCATCACGCCCCGGCTCCCCAATGGGAAGAAGTTCGGAGCCAATCCCAAACTCATCCCCACACAATCTCAAAATAATTTCTGGTGATCATTCCCAAGAAGAGATGGTCAAAGAAACAAAGCGAGGATTACTGGTAGGAAGATTATGGTACACATATGCAGTAAATCCAATAAGAGGAGACTTTTCATGCACTGCCAGAAGTGGAATTAGGGTTATTGAAAATGGGGAAATTGTAGGTCCTGGAAAATCAGTGAGGATAGTTCACAATCTTCCAACAATGATGAAAAACATTTCAGCCATTGGAAACAATCAAAGAAATGTCATCCAGTGGGCATCTCTTCCATCAATCACGCCGTCATTGAAGGTAGAAAATATTTCAGTAAATTCAATCTAAGCAGGAATTTAGGCGTAAATTATTTGAAAAACGTGACTAATAGATAGGCAACATAGCATGCAGCCAAGCAAACACCCATTGCCCTACCAATTATTCCAGTTTTTAATGCAATGAGTAAAGACAGACTAAAGACAATCATGACGATATAGTCGACATAAACATCAGCGCCAACTATCACGCCACCAAGGGCTGCACCGACCCCCATTATCATTAAAATATTGTAAATATTGCTTCCAATGATATTTCCAACGCCTATATCAGTATGGCCTTTTCTAATTGCAATAATAGACGTAATTAGTTCTGGAAGAGAAGTGCCAATAGCAATCACTGTTAACCCTATTATCTGCTCAGACAGCCCAAATTCTTTAGCCAGGATTACAGCATTATCAACTGTCAGTATTGCACCCACATACAAAAAGACCACGCCGATTCCAATCAGTCCTGCAGACTTTAGGTAAACATTGTTTGTGCCGGGTTTGGTTTCATCTTTGATTTCATCTAGGTTTTCTGCTCTCTGTTTCATTGCATCTTTGAACGTGTAATATCCAAACACCCCCAAACAAGAGAGTAGCAGAACCCCATCATATTGAGAAAGTTCGCCATCAACGGACAGTAAAACCAATAAAATAGAAACTCCCAACATTATTGGAATTTCTTTTCGTAGTATAGATTTGCTCACTGCAAGAGGAACTAGCATTGCGGCAATTCCAATTACCATGCCAACATTTGCAATGTTACTCCCCACAATATTTCCAAGAATTATCGCACTGTGCTCCCCAGCTGCTGCAACACTTGCTGCAAGCTCAGGAGTCGAAGTGCCATATGCAACGATAGTCATTCCGATTACAAGATTGCTGATACGAAATTTTCTTGCAATTGCAACACCGCCACTAACCAGCCAGTTACCACCAAAGCACAGCATTGCCAAACCAACAATGGTCAGTATCACGTTTATCGTAATTTCCACAAATTGATTTTGGCAGACGATTGTTTAAATCAGATGATATGTCATAGTTTCACAAATCAAACAATTCAAGATAATTCCAAAAAAGACAATTTAGGCACGATCAGGTGTAAAAAAACCATCTGAGAAGATCAACAAAGATCAAGTTAAAGACTAATAAGGTAACGTACCGTACAATACGGTATGATGCGAGCAAGACTGACATACGTACCACTGGAAGTAGCAGATCAATTCGAGGACTTTATCATACACAGAGAGGAGCAAGTTCTAGACGCAGTAAAAGCAAGAACACGCGATTACAGTACGCTATCTCTTTTGAAGTTGCTATACCAATTAAGAGGAAGTCCCATGACATTCTCTAATTTGTATTCAAAATCAAAGATAAGAATGAAAAAATCATTTCTAAATTATTTACACCTGTGTGTAGATTATGAATTCATCAGCAAAGAGGCCGTGGGAGCAAACGTGATCTATACAATCACAGACAAGGGACGAACCATGTTGAATCTCTTCATGCAAAAGAACAACTACGTGGCTTAATCCCACATTTTTTTATTTTCATATACATCCACGCAGTGACAAAAGTAATTAATCAGAACAAATCGACGTAAACAGTGCAAAAAGAATTTCCAGAAGCCGAAGTTTTTGAAATAAAAAAAGTGGAATTAAAGAGTCCGGTAATTTTTGCAGGGTTTGTCGGAGCAGGCTTAGTTGGCCCCGTTGCAATCAATCACATCATTACAGAACTAAACATGGTGGAGATTGCGGTAATGAGATCAAAATATTTGCCGCCATCAACTGTATTTATGAAAGGCAGATTACGTCACCCGTTTCGATTTTATGCAAACAGGGAAGGGACGATTTGTGCAATAATTTGCGAGATAACATTGAGAATGGAAGGATTGTACTCACTAGTAGCAGCAATTTTAGATTGGGTGGCACAGAAAGGGTCCAAAGAAATTGTAATTTTAGACGGAGTCGCAAGTGCAGAGCATGACGGCAAAGCATACTGTGCAGCAGAAGAAGATCTTGTAAGAACAATGGCAGACAAAGACATCAGCATGATCCCTCAAGGATTCATCACGGGAATTCCAGGAGGCATACTAAATGAATGCCTAGTCAGAGAGATTCAAGGGCTGACTCTGTTGGCAAAAGCAAACAAAGAAGCACCAGACTCTGCAGCTGCAGCAACTCTAATTGAAGCTCTAAATCGATTTTACGATATGAAAATAGACGTAACAGAACTTCGAAAAGAAAAAGACAGAATTAATTCAGAGTTCAGCGAATTATCTCAAAAATATGCAAAACACAGAGAAGAGATATCGGGCATGTACATGTGATCGAAACAGCAGGCAAATTCTTTTATTCAAAGCAAAAGCGCAACAAACTATGGCCCTAACCTACAAAAAAGCGGGAGTAGACATTTCTAAGATTAAACAGAGCCAAAAAGCAATCGGGAAACTGATTGTGTCAACCCACAAGCTTCAGAAAAAAGCAAAGATGACACACGGGTTTGGCCATTATGCTGGAATTGTAGAAATTCCAGGAGGGAAGCTATTGGCAACCCACACTGACGGTGTCGGAACCAAAGTTGTAATTGCAAACATGATGAAAAAGTACAACACTATCGGAATTGATTGTGTTGCGATGAATGTTAACGATATAATTTGTATTGGTGCAACGCCAATTTCATTTGTAGACTATATTGCTGCAAACAAAAACGATGTGGCGGTATTCAAAAAAATCGTCGAGGGGCTGGTAACAGGCGCTAAAAAATCGGCAATGCCAATTGTAGGCGGAGAGACCGCAATAATGCCAGATGTGATCGAAGGTGAGGGGTTTGCATTTGATTTGGCAGGGATGGTTGTAGGCTTGCTGGAGAAAAAAGAGATGGTGCTTGGAAATAAAATCAGGGCAGGCGATGTAATTATCGGGGCGAACAGTTCAGGAATTCATTCAAACGGATACTCGCTTGCAAGAAAAGCATTATTGACAAAATATTCTGTAAAAGACAAAGTCAAAGGTGTCGGAGTAATAGGGGACGCATTGCTAAAACCAACTGAAATCTATACAAAACCAGTTCTCGAAATTAATCAAAAATGCAAAGTCAGCGGATTTGCACACATAACTGGGGGCTCATTTACCAAACTACTGCGTCTCAAAAACATAGGGTATGAGATAGATTCACTGCCCAAAATCCCACCAATCATGGGGCTAGTAGAAGAACAG
Source organism: Nitrososphaerota archaeon (assembly GCA_032127635.1). Lineage (GTDB taxonomy): Archaea > Thermoproteota > Nitrososphaeria > Nitrososphaerales > Nitrosopumilaceae > Nitrosopumilus. The sequence goes on along the minus strand of JAQBHN010000112.1, from coordinate 20,129 downwards.
GGAGTGAAGCCGGAAGAAATGTACAAGACGTTTAACATGGGAGTCGGATTCTGTGTAGTGGCACCAAAAGATCAGGCATCTAGAATAAAATCCACATTCAAAAAGCACGGAATTTCAAGTCAGGAAATTGGGCAAATCATTTCCAAAAAAGGTGTTTTTGTAAATTCTAGCAAAATAGCCTAGAAAAAACAAATCATCTCCAAACCAGTGAGTCTAGAGCTTGTCGCCAAATCTCTCTCTGAATTTATCCACTCTGCTTTGAGTTTTATATTCGTCAGGATATGAATTCCTGTGAGATCTTTCTCTCATTTCTTCCTCGTGTTCTTTTCTTGCATGATGCAGCCTATCTTTTTCATGGATGAATTCTTTGCCACATTTCTGACATTTTACAATAGTTTTATGATGTTCATGTCTAACATGTACAACTAAATCCTCATGATTTGAGAACTTCTCCTCACACTGAGTGCAATTATTTTTTTTGCTAAACGGATTCCTCATATTTTCTACAATTTACGGATGTTGCTCATCTACAATTAAACCTAAACATGAATATCGTTTTTGGCAATTAGTTTTCATGCCTGACCGCCTCTGTTTCCAAACAGGTATTGTGAGACGTGAAGTTGAACTGAAAATAGCCATTGTTTTCTCACGTTCTACATTCAAAGCGTTTATCAGAACTACTTAATTTAACAACAGCAAAATAATCTTTAACAGAGTATTGTATTAAATAACCTCACTCAGGGTTAAAACGGAGATCGATTAGAATGCAACGAACTATGGTACTTGGCGGAATTGTGCTTATCGCCATAATCGTTATGCTGTTCACGTTACCAGACATGATCGGGTTAGAGTTTACACTTGCAATGACCCTGACCATGTCAGTCCTGATGGGAATTTACGTGATTTTGGTCACGGAGGTAATTCATAGAACATCGCTTGCGATGATGGGTGCACTCATAATCATAATCATTTTGATTTACACGGGTCTAATTCCCGCACATGATACTGTTGACTTTGTAATAGGATCAATCGATTTCAACACAATTGGCTTACTTTTAGGAATGATGATAGTTGTCGGAATTCTAGGGGAGACGGGAATTTTCCAGTACATAGGAATCAAGGCAGCGAAAATAGCTAAAGGGAATGTGTGGAAGCTGATGATATTATTGTCAATCATAACAGCCGCAGGTTCTGCATTTTTGGATAATGTAACCATGGTTCTCCTAATGGTCCCCGTAACAATATCTATCGCAAGAGTCCTAAACATAAATCCGCTATCCATAATTCTTGCCGAAATATTTGCATCAAACGTTGGTGGCGCCTCCACACTGATTGGGGATCCGCCCAACATCATGATTGCATCCGCTGCAAACATTGATTTTCTAAGTTTTGCATACCACATGGTTCCAGAAGTCGTCGTTACATTCGGAGCATCGTTTTTACTTCTTAAAATTTTATTTAGAAAAGACCTCAAACAAAAACCTGAAAATTTGAAAGATCTCATGGAGATTGATGAAAAAAAGGAAATCAAGGATTGGCCACTACTCAAAAAAAGCATGATAATTCTTCTAGCAGTCGTCATTGCGTTCATGTTCCACGGAGTTTTGGATTTAGAAGTTTCAATAATCGCCCTAGCAGGAGCGGCAATTCTTCTGGTTGTTACAAAAATACATCCAGCAAAATCATTCACTCACGTAGAATGGCCAACGCTGATATTTTTCGCAGGGTTGTTCATCATCGTATCAGGTGTAGAACTGACAGGCGCACTAGAGCTCTTCGCTCATGAAATAGTAAACGTGACGGGTGGGAATTTTGAAGGTACTGCAGTAATGATCATCTGGTCATCAGCGTTTGCTTCTGCATTTGTAGATAACATCCCATATACTGCAACAATGATTCCAATTATCGAAAACATATCAGAGAATCCAGCCATAGCAAGCACACTGGAAGGGTTATCGTACAACCCCTTGTGGTACGCTTTAGCAATAGGTGCAGATTTTGGAGGAAACGGAACCTTAATTGGCGCCAGTGCAAATCTTGTCGCCATTTCAATTGTTGAAAGGCACGGGTATCGCATGGTTTTCAGAGATTTTCTCATAAAAGGACTTCCATACATGGTTGGAACAGTAGCAATTGGTACGGCATTATTTTTGGTGAGACTGATGTTAAATGTGTGATAGTTTCTTAGGAGTTTTATGTAGGGCAGCAGGTTGTAAAACATAATGTTGGAGAAAGGGTTTAAAGAAAAAATAGAATCGTTGATTGACGAATGCCTAGAACCCCACGGAATTCAAACGCTTGAATGTGAAAAAGAATATTGGAACTATAGATCTGACGACGATTTTAAGTACGGACACAAGGCAGGGGTGGTAATCGGCATAGTTATCGGATACTATATTGCAAAATACGATAAATCTCCTGCAGACGACGACATGATAGAAATGAACAAAATGGTTGAAACGCGCATGGGAGATATTAAAAAAAGTTATTCGGACATACGCTTCATCCATAAAGAATGAAATCATTGGAATTTTTAAATTTGCAGCAATAACCAAGGGAGTCCACTCAAACTACAAGTCACAAAGTTTTGAATCGTACAGAAAGTTCTTCAGGCCAACCCATGTCAGAAACAAACAATGGCACACCCAAAGCAGAGATAATTGCCAAAATTAAAAGAATTCAAACAGAATCAAACAAATTAAAAACCATCAAAAAAGAAGACGCAATAAAATCAGCATCTAGAAAGACGGCTACAAACAGGGGCAAAGGGAAAACCATCTACAAAGACGGCCAAAAGAAAGACAGTCAGGCGTAAATAGATATCAGATATGCCAAATTATTTAACGAATTTATGTCCAAATCAGTATGATTATTCATGAATAAGCTAGACCCGGCTATTTCAAAAGCATGTGGCGAGATCACCCACAATCTTTTGACAATTCAAGCGCCAAGTAAAAAACAGGTAAAAGAAGAAATTATAAAAATTTGTACCAAATATTCACTCAGTAGAATTCCAAAAAATTATGAAATATTATCAATGGCAAAAGAATCAGATTTTGATAAATTAAAAAAAGTGTTGATAAGAAAACCGGCAAAGACGGCATCCGGAGTGTCAGTGGTGGCATTAATGCCAAAACCATATGCGTGCCCACATGGACGATGCACGTATTGTCCAGGAGGAATTGAGTTTAATTCTCCCAACAGCTATACAGGAAAAGAGCCATCATCGCTAAATGCAATTGAAAACAAATTCGACCCAAAATTACAAATCACCTCAAAGATTGAAAAATTAATTGCTTTCGGACACGATCCATCCAAAATGGAAGTCGTAATCGTCGGAGGAACATTTCTGTTCATGCCAAAAGACTATCAGAAAGATTTCATCAAATCTTGCTATGACGCATTAAACGGAACAGATTCAAAAGATTTGGAAGAGGCAAAAACAAACAACGAACATGCGGCGATAAGAAATGTTGGATTTACGATTGAAACAAAACCAGACTACTGTAAAAAGGAACACGTTGATTTAATGTTAAGTTATGGAATTACAAGAGTCGAGATAGGAGTTCAGTCATTGCAAGAACGGGTTTACAAAATAGTCAACAGGGGCCACAACTATAACGATGTAATCGAATCATTCCAAATTTCAAAAGACGCAGGATACAAACTAGTTGCACATATGATGCCAGGGTTGCCCACCATGAAACCGGAAGAAGACATTGCAGATTTTAAAAAATTGTTTTCAGACCCACAATTACGTCCAGACATGTTGAAAATTTACCCATCACTGGTTATTGAAAACACGCCATTGTACGAAGAATACAAGCAAGGAAAATACACGCCATATTCAGATGAAGACATGATCAAAGTGTTAACAGAAGCAAAAAGAAACGTTCCAAAATGGGTGCGAATCATGAGAGTTCAGAGAGAAATCACGCCAGGGGAGATCATAGCAGGGCCAAAAGCAGGCAATTTGAGACAAATTGTACACCAAAATCTAGCCAAGCAGGGGCTCTCTTGCAAATGTATCAGATGTAGAGAGGCAGGGCTGGACAACAAAAAATCAGATGGCGGCGAGATAAAATTAAACAGAATTGACTATGATTCATCAGGAGGAAAAGAAGTGTTCTTGTCATATGAGGATAGGAATGAATCAATCTATGGATTTTTGAGATTAAGAAAACCAAGTGCAGACGCACATAGAGATGAAATCAATCAGGACACATGCATAGTAAGAGAGATTCACGTGTACGGGAAATCACTGAAGCTTGGAGAAAAAGAAAAAGACGAAATCCAGCATTCAGGACTTGGAAAGAACCTGATGAAAGAAGCTGAAAAGATATCCAGAGAAGAATTCGATGCTAAAAAACTTCTAGTAATCAGTGCAGTAGGTACAAGGGAATATTATCAAAAATTAGGGTATTCGTTATATGGGCCATACATGTCAAAGACATTGAATTAGAGAAAAGAAATGACAGAACAAGAAATTATCGGAAAAGGAACATGGATTGACAAATTAGCTTCGGAACTACTTGAAAGAGAAAAAGCCCTGGGAAGAAACACGGATCTACTCAGAGTAGAAAGCGGGCTAGGAGCTTCAGGGATTCCGCATATTGGAAGTTTGGGAGACGCCGTAAGAGCATACGGAGTTAAACTGGCATTAGAAAATTTAGGGTGCAAGTCGGAATTAATTGCATATTCAGATGATCTTGACGGATTAAGAAAAATTCCAGAAGGAATGCAAGAATTCGGCTTAGAGGAACACATTGCTAAACCGGTATCATTGATTCCAGATCCTTATGGATGTCATGACTCTTACGGAATGCACATGAGCAGTATTCTATTAGACGGATTAGACAGAGTAGGGATAAAATATGAATTTAGAAGAGCAGTTGACACTTACAAACAAGGGTTGCTAAAAGAGCAAATCCATGCAATATTACAAAACAGTGCAAAAATAGGAGATAAAATTTCAGAACTTGTAGGGCAAGAAAAATACCAGAAATATCTACCATATTTTCCAGTTTGTTCAAATTGTAATCGCCTCTATACAGCAGAAGCTACTGAATACATTGCAGACGAGAGGAAAGTAAAGTACACATGCCACGATACTGAAATTGGCTCAAAAACAGTCAAGGGATGCGGGCACGCAGGAGAGGCAGACATCGGCAAAGATCTTGGAAAACTAGCCTGGAAAGTAGAATTTGCAGCAAGATGGAAGGCATTTGACATCAGATTTGAAGCGTATGGCAAAGACATCATGGACTCAGTCAAAGTAAACGATTGGGTTGCAGATGAAATTTTAGAATTCCCACACCCGCACCATGTAAAGTATGAAATGTTTCTAGACAAAGGTGGAAAAAAGATTTCAAAATCATTAGGAAATGTGATTACAGCTCAGAAATGGTTGGAGTTTGGCAGCCCAAAATCAATTCTGTTATTACTATACAAAAGAATTACAGGTGCAAGAGAATTGGGATTTGACGACATCCCAGGACTGATGGCCGAATACAACGAACTAGAAGACATCTACTTTGGACGAATCAAAGTGGATAACCAAGCAAAGTTAACAAAATCAAAAGGCTTGTACGAATATGTAAATCTCCTAAACCCTCCAAAACAACCAAGCACACATGTTAACTATAGACTGGTAGTCGAATTAGCAAAGATATTCAAAGAAAACAGAAGCGAGCGAGTAATGAAAAAATTATTAGATTACGGAGTAATTAAAAATCCAGAACCAGAAATAGAAAAACTCATAGAACTTGCAGGAAACTATTCAAACGAATTTGACGAACAAGAAAAAACACATGTGGATCTAGATGACGCTGCAAAAAAGGCATTGAAATTGCTCGTAGAAGCGTTAGAGGGAGATGAAGAATTGGAAGACATTCAAAATACGATATATCAAATTGCAAAATCAAACGATGTCGAACCAAAAGATTTCTTTAAAATACTATATCAGATCATACTCGGGACTTCCAGAGGCCCCAAAATCGGACCGTTCATTTCAGACATTGGGCGAAAACAGGTAGCAAAGACACTTTCAGAGTATGTTTGACCATGGTTCACGGAGAACATAACAAATCAAGGAACAGCGGAGGATTCGCACTGATCATTCTAGGAGCACTATTGCTAATTGTAGGGCCACAAGAAGCAATTGTTCCAGCAAGCTTCAGCGTAATTGCATGGGTTGGAGGAATAGTTATCGGAGGCATCGGATTTTATCTCAAATTCTTCAGATGGAAAACCAAACAAGAATAAGAAAGGTTCATCTTTTGGAAAAATAGGGGTAGAGACATGGGATTTTTTGGCAAAAAGAAAGTAGAAGACACGTTAAAAGAAAACGAAGAATCAGCGCTCAAAACTGGACTAGAGTTGGAAATTGAAAAGCTGCAAAAAGAAATTGACGGAAAACAAGTAGAATTGGATGAGATTGCTCAAAGAATTGCCACGGTAAAAGAAGAATACAGTTCAACGGTAGGAAGCTTAATGCTAGTAAAAAAAGAATTCAATCAAAAAAAGATGGAGTTGGACATCATTCAGCGTGAATACAGAGAGACTAGGGAGAGGGCCAAAAAATTAGAGTTAATCAAAGATTCAAAATTAATTGAAAAATTCAACAAGACTGAAGGAGATCATTCAAAAATAAAAGAAGAATTAGATGAATTTGTAAAAAAACATGATGAAATTAAAAAAGAAATCGAACAAGAGCAATCCACACTGCACAGCATTAAAAAACAGCAGGCGGAAGTTGGAAGAGAGCTAGACGAGGCAAACTCTAGATTGTACAATGCAAAATCAGAATTAGATAAAAAAGATACTTTTGAGGACACCAGTATTCTAACTCCTTCTGAAAAAAAATTCATCGGAGTGAATAATGAGAGTCAGAAAAGTTCAGCAGGAATCATAGAGGCCGCAAGTGCAGTGGTAGGATCATTGAAATCAAAACTCAACATGACACTAAAAGAATTGGAAACGGTTCAATCACTGTTGGAAAAAGAAAGAGAAGAGCACGCAAAAACAAAAAAGGATCTAGAAAAGATCAAACAAGCCACACAGTCACTAGACAAACAGTAAAGTAGCAAAACGCTTTTGCCGTTTTAATTTCATTTCTTCTTCTGAAATTCCAAATAATATTTTAGAATCAAATGCGTTTAGATTTCACACTATCGCATGAATTCAGCCATCTCAATTGAGAAGAAGAAGAATGCGATTCCGCCACCGATGATTGCAACCCAGGCTGCAATTTGTTTAATTTTAGACATTTGAGAATAATTTTTCAGGCTCATTATTGAATCTAATTGCCCGTCCCAGACAATTATAATTAGACATATTAGGTGAATACAACGTGGCAAGCATCAAGGATATCGGGAAATTCTTCTTATTCGTATTTACAGGATTGGTAGCCATAATTGTAGGCTCATTCATGGTTCGAGGTACGATGCACATGTGGGACAATCCGGAGGACAGTAAAAAAGATGAAAAGAAAAAGGACTAAAATGGAAGTTCGCCAATAAAAAAATGAGTTGTTTCAAGATTCAACGATCAGAAAATCACTAGATCATTACATTCAAAGAAGGATTCAAGAAATACCCACTGAAATTAAACAGACATTCCCAGCAATAAAACAAATTTGGAAATGTAAAGACGAAGCAGATTTCCTCTACGGATACTATGTAGGAAAAATTGAGGAAGGCGCCCTGCACTATTTGCTCAAAGCGACCAGGGCATCAGCTGGAGGATACGTGGATACTTTTGAAATACGGGGAATAATTGAAACCCACAAGAAATACCTGCAAGAGACAATAGAATCAGCAATCAATTAGGGAAGTAGAAATAGTGCATCAATTTAGCGAATACATGGTAGGACCACAAGATGGCGGATTCGGATTTGATCAGTCCAAAAAATACACCAGTGTTGAGAACCTTGAAGAGATTTGTGTGCAGTGCCAAGCAGGCCAACATAAAAAATGCCTAAAGAAATCAAAAGAACAGGAAGTTTGCGAATGCGAACACTGTATGATTTACGGTTAGGCAAATACAAAATAATGTCAGATTGCAAGGGTAAAAATAAAAACAGTCAACTAAAGAGATTTTTTATAATCATCCAACTTTTTCTGCAATTCATCAACGCCAGTCTCAAGTTTCATCGGATTGCATTCCATTTTACAAAAATTAAAGAGCGGCCAATTTGTTTTCTAATTCCTGAATCTCTTTTTGGTATGAATCAGAAACACCTCTGGCAAATTCTTTGTGTGCTGTGACAATAGCAGTCAACGCCTCCTTGTATTCTGAATGCCCTTTCTTCAATACATCGCATGATTCAAGGGAAGTGATGTGCCCAGTGACAGTTGCAATGGCGCCTTTTTGATTGAATTTTACTATGCCGCCAAATGCCTCAATCTGCATGAATGCGGATTCTGCCTTGCACTTGTAGGTGACCCTGCCAGTTTCAGTGTTGAACAACTGTGTAATACCACCCGGTTTTCTAGTTACAGTAACCGTCATGAAGTAATTGAAAATAACGAAGTATTAATTATTTTAGAAAAACTATGCTGCAGTGGATTCCGGAGCAGTAGCCTGTGCTGCAAGAAACTTGTCAATCTCGTTTATACCCAGCTTATCCCTGCCAAGCAGATCAAATTTTTGCAAAATTGCTTCAAACTTTGTTTCTTCCTGTACTTGTTCGTTAACAAACCATTCTAGGAACACATAGGTAGAGTGATCTTTTTCTTTTTGTGCAATCTCAACCATGTTATGAATGGCTTTAGTTACTGCTTGTTCATTTTTTAGTGCAGTGTCGATCAATACTTCAAGTGACTTGTAAGAACTAATCGTGGCCCGGGTTGCAGGAATTGTTGCAATTGTCCCGAGTGCGTTAAGATAATGAACTATTTTGAGCATGTGGGTTCGCTCTTCATCAGACTGTACATAAAAGTAATTTGCAGCTCCTTGGTATCCCGTAACTTCACACCAGGATGCCATTGCAAGATAGCTGCTTGATGCCGAGGCTTCAAGTGTAACTTGATCGTTAAGAGCTTTTTTCATGCTAGTGGAGAGTTTCATGGCGATAATTACACATTATTTTTTTGTATTAAAAAACTTGCTAAAATTCCAGATTATGGCGTTTTAAGAGAGACGCCTACGCATGAAAAATTGGTCCTATCACGGATTTCACTGTCTTGTAGACCGGAATACGAATAGATGAACACTGTATCTTGAAGATATGTTCCGTAACCGGTTATCCCGCATTTCTTAAAATCCCAAGTCTGAATTACGGCACCAGTTCCATCAAGAACGCCAACAGCCAAATCAAATTCGTTTAGCAGATCACCCCTGTCCATCCAGTCAGCAACAAAATCATAGAAAGTGGCCTTATCAACACTGGGAACTGATTCTAAATAGAATTGGGGGTTTGTTTCGCGAAAGTCATAAATTCTTCCGCGTGGATCGTTTGGATCTGCAAAGTCCACACTGGTAAATGCAAACTTTTCAAAAAAGTGAACAGGCAAAGGTTGAACGATGTTAGAAATCGTCACCCTAAACGATTGCGCACGTTCATCATCAGAATATGTGGTTTGTGCAGCAGTTACTTCAGTAATCGGAATTGGCACGTCAATAATTCCATTGCGGATTAGATATTCTAACGATGTAACATAATCAGTTTCGCTGATTGAACCTTCGGACCACCACTTTGCATTATTTTTTACCCATTCAGGAATATTGGAATCAGTTGCAGATACAGTCAACGATAAACCAGCGGCAAAAACAATAGAAATTGCAAGAGCGACAATCAACAAAGATCTCATAAAAAGAATCAGCGTATTGTGAATTTAAACGATTTAATTGAATGGGCTGAATTTTAGAAGCACAAAGACAATTGCAAATCCGCTTAAGAAAATAATGCCTGCAAAACTAAGAATTTTCAATAAAATAGAGGGTTGGTGCTCTTTCTCGAGATGATTTCCTGTGACCAGTCTAAAATTGAAAATTGCAATAATAGGTGCAATCACAAAGGACAAGACGGTTGCAAAATCCACCAACTCTTTCAAATTATCTTGAAATTGTGAAATGATTGCAAATGAGCCAACAGACAGAACGATTAGAAAAAGAACGTAAAAGGTTCTGAATTTTGTGCGTATTTTATCACCTCTAGTAAAAATCAGCTCCACGGTTCTTTGTAAGGATCTTGAATATCCGTCAAATACTGCGAGAATTGTTCCAAACATTACAGTAAACGCAGATGCTGCAATTATGATGTAACTCCAATCACCGATTGTCTCAGTGTACAGGGTTACAACTTTGTGTGCAAAAAGAGAATTATCGTTAGGGAGTTCTTCGCCCGAGCCGTAAAAAATGAATGCACCTAGTGCAACAAACATTATTGCAAGCACCCCAGTTACCAGATAAGCCAAACGAAATTCAAAAAGAGTTTCTCCCAGTGTTGGTTTGTAGTTTGTTTGTTTCATCCTCTCCAAAGTCCACAAACTATTCCAGCTGGAAAGATCCACAGCTGTTGGCATCCACCCCATTAATGCAAGCAAGAAAAAGATTCCAGAGATCTCCCACAGTTCTTCGGGTTGGAAACCCTGCACGTGCTCGACAGGTCCATTATACATCGCAAACAAAAATGCAGATACCGTGGAAACTAGCAAAACAATTGCAATTATCTTGATCATGCTATCCAACACATTGTATTTACCAACAGCCAAAATTGAAACGCATATTGCAAATAATATCACCACAGTCCATTCACCAAGAAAATCAACTCCGAAAAGATTTTCAAAAAATCCCGCAGTTACAAATCCAACCGCCCCCGTTACAAAAAACATGGATGAAATTGTAAGTAAAAAGTACAACCACAGTGCAGGTTTTCCAAGTTTCCCGTATCCGTCAATGATGCTTGTTTGAGTGGAATTGGCATATCGAGAACCAAACTCAAAGAACGGATATTTCAGCAATGTGACTAAAATCACAAATCCCAATATGAGCAAGCCAAAATCAGCCCCAGCCCTAGTAGATTGTACCAGGTGTGAAACCCCAATTGCCGTGCTTGCAAACAATATCCCAGGACCCGCAGTTTTAGAGAACGCATGAAATCTTTGATTCAGTTTAATCAAATACCATGAAAAATTCCAGAATATAACCTAAAATTAATTGAAAAGAGAATTTCAAGATTAAGTTTAATAGTTTATTCATTCTAGTTTTCTCAATGTTGTTTGGAGTTTTTGCGACCCACAGCCCAGAATCTTGCCCCATACACAACGAAGGAAGTAAAAAAATATTCGTTGAATTAAAGAGCAGAATGGAGGTTGAAATGAAAAAATACAACATCACCAGAATTGTTGAATTTTACATGTCAGTTTTGGAACATGAATGGATCATAGTTATTGACGCAGTTCACGCTCACGACCTAGAACAGCTTTGCATAGATGTGGGAATTTCCTCAATGAGCAGAGTTAAGATCGTACCGATGAATCTTTATGATACAGCAGTACAAAAAATGACTAAAAAGAAATAATTTTTAATTATTTCTCACATCTAAAACAATCAATCGTATGATCATTTACCATTCCTATCGCTTGCATCAACGCATAGCAAATTGTAGGTCCGACAAAATTGAATCCCCTCTTTTTTAGATCCTTACTTAATTTTTCTGAAATATCAGTTGTTGCAGGTAATTCAGAATGTTTTTTGAATTTATTTTTTATAGGCTTATGATCAACAAATCCCCACAGATATTTGTCAAAAGTTCCAAATTCATCTTGAATTTTTAAGAACAGTTTTGCATTGCTTATTGCAGAATTAATTTTTAATTTATTACGAATTATAGATTCGTCTTGCAGCAGTTTTTCCACATGTTTTTGAGTGTATTTTGAGACTTTTTTAGCGTCAAAATTTGAAAACGCCTTTCTGTACCCCTCCCTGCGTTTGAGAACAGTGGTCCAGGACAAGCCAGCTTGAGCCCCCTCCAATATCAAAAATTCGAATAGTTTTTGATCATCATGTTGAGGAGTCCCCCATTCTGCATCATGGTATGCCGTATTAGGTTCGTCTTTTGCCCAAAGACATCTCTTTTTCACAGTTTAATTTATGAAATGAGCAAAATAACAGTTGTCAAAGAGACAAGGTATGAAGTTAAATCCACAGTTATTGCAAATCAACAGGAATTTTTTAATCTGTTTTGCCGCCTCGGCGTCGCTATCTGCAATCGCCGCTCAGATATTAGGAGACCAGGAGAATTACTTCAACACCACGATTACCATAGCCATCGGATATGTGATTTATTTTGGAATTTTTTCTGTGTTGTTTTATTTCGACAACAAAGACAGATACAAGGCAATGAAGTCCAAACTAATCAAAAAAGAGTTGCTAGCTATGATTTCATCATTCGGGGTTGGCGAAATTATCTATCTTGGAATACGATGGCCCACATTGTATTATTTTCTTGAAATCGGAATTGAGCCATACTTGGCATCGTTAGTTTCAGAAATCATTGCAACTTCATGCTACATGGTGTCCGTGACAGTATTCCTTAGAAAAACAAAAACATTCTAGTTATTTTGCTAGATGTGTAACTAAATCAGTAGATGTGATTATCCCAACAATTCTGCCGTTTTCAGTAACAACAAGTTTTCTGATCTTCTTACTAGTCATCATTTCTGCAGCTGTAGAAATTGGGGCATCGTGATTTATTGTGATTAGCGGGGAGGACATTATTTTTTCCACATGCGTGTCAAACGGTAAATTGTGTGCAGCAATTTTTGTCGCAAAATCTCTATCAGTGACAATACCTACAGGGCCATCATTTTCCTTAACAATGATTGCACCAATTCCTCCCTGCTCCATCATCTTTGCTATTTGCAATGCGGTGGTGGATGTGTTTACTGTAATCAGCGCCCTAGTCATGACATCCTGAATCAAAACAGAAGAATATGCAAAATCTTTGCGACTCATTGTTTTCTTAAGGAGTTATAATATTTAAGATGTTCATAAAAAAGGATTTCGTTTAAAATCATTTCAAGATAGATTCCAAAAAGGAGATAGTTTTGGCCCATGCGTCTTTTGATTCCTCAGGGGCGTATCGCTCCCCAGAGGGATTTGCAAATCCGTGATCAACGCCGTCGTAAATGTAAATTTGATTTTCCACACCCAATTTGTTCAATGCAGACTCGAACGCGATTACAGTTTCAGACGGAATTCCTTTATCCAGTCCTGCAAATATCCCAAGTACAGGCCATTGAATTGCAGACAACCTTTCAGGGTCAACTGCTAGCGAACCATAGTAAATCACAGTCGCATCCACATCACTGTTGTTCAATGCAAGATTAAGGGATTGTCCACCTCCAAAACACCAACCGATAGACCCGATTTTGTCTACAGAGTAATCATCAATTAGCAAAGACACCGCAGAATTCATGTTCTGGATCCCCTGCTCTGAATCAAACGTAGAGATTAGCTGTCTTGCCTGATCAGATGTGGTTGCAACTTCCCCATCATAAAGATCAACTGCCAACACAACATAGCCATGAGACGCAAGATTGTCCGCCATCTCTTTGACATTGTCATTTAATCCCCACCACTCATGAACCATTACAACCCCAGGGTAATCTCCAGGAGTGGCAGGTTTTGCCAAATATCCAGACACATCTTCAAAATAAGGTACAGTTTCAGAGGTTACAGTGTACTCCCCAAGAAGAAATATTTCAGAATTGGTGTTTTCATTTTTGTAATCAGGCAGAATGTGGATTGCCCAACCTCGCGTGATTAATTTTTCAACACTGGAGAAATTAACACACGCGGGCAACCCGTTTGATTGTTTTAGCACCAATGCTTTTCCTTCCGTACAGGTAATGTTAGAAGGAACAGTGCCTTGAGATATTTGTTTTAGGGGAGGAGTGAAATAGGGCATTGGCACAATCAGATTAGATTCGGCCTCAGAGCATAATTTATCCCCACAGACTTTGTCAGACATCACTTCCCAGCGAGATTCGGCATCTGCTTGTGTCGCATCAACAAAAAATAAAATTGTAAAAAACAAAACTGATAGTGCAAATAGTTGAAATTGGATTTTAAAAGATGCCAACAGACTAAGATTAGTCTTAGGTAGTTTTTATACTATTTGCCAACACACAATGAAAACGAGTGACGAACTAAAATCTTGACAGTTAACTCGCAGTATTTTAGATAAGATGCAGATCTAATTACCGCAGCATTTGGTTTAGTCGAAGCGTCAACACGGAACGATGCAGTCAAGGCAACATTCAAAGAAATCGCCGGTACTGTGTATGCAGTAATTCCAATGTTGCTTTACGCAGCAATTGTTACAAGCATGGCAGTAATTCCGGCGCCCACAGTATCTCGTTCAGCATCTAAAGCAAAATCAGGTTTCAAAATGAAAGTTTTTGAATGTGAAATATGTAAATTTTCATCAAAAATAGAATCGGAGGTTATGGAACGTAACCTGAAAGAGCATCTGCAAGTCAGGGAAATTTTTGTCGGATTGAATCAGATCGTCTTAAAAAAGAATCTAAATTTTAGAAAGTATCTTTTTCTTTTTTTCTTTGAATTCTTTGTTGGTGATTATTCCTGCCTTTTGCAAATCTCCGAGTTTTTTCAGCAAATCCAGATCTTTACCAGACGATGATGTGAGGTTCTTCCCAGATTTTATCGTGGATTTTATCGTAGATGCTGTTTTCTTTTTCAACCTAGAGCCTAAAACACTGCCCCGAGCGGCAATTTTTTCACCTATGTCGTAGCCTTTTTTCTTTGCATGTTCGATTATCTCTTCAGATTTCCGTCTTGTAACATCATCGATTATTTTATGTTTTTTTGCCATCGAACCCAATTCGAGGGTTTTCTTTTTTGCAAGATGTGATTGGAATTTAAGATCTTTAATGATCTCATTTTTTGTTTTTCGTTTGTAGCGTCTAGTGTATTCTTCAATGACCAATAGTGGAAATGGGCTGTATTCCACATCAAGATAGTATTTGATTATAGTGTCATCAGGTAATTTTTTCAGGTATTCTTTGATGGATTTTTCTGATTTTAACTCCATGTTTTTTATTCATTGCTTACTCATAAAAAGATTCAAAATTCTGCCATGAATAAATTTTGGAGGCATTTTGACGTTTTAAAATCTATTTTTCAATCACATGTTGATCCAAAATGCCAATACAGTCGTTCAATACGGAATTGTTAGAGATTGCCTCCGTTTCAGGCAGATTGAACTCTTCAATTAGCTGTTGATCATATTCTACCAAATCATTGCGATATGTAATACATGCTGAATGAAGTAATCGCCAGTAGTAATATCCCTTATTCATCTCATTTTGAATTTGTTCATGTCCCAAGGTCAAGATTCTAGAGAGTTTTTCATAGTCGGTCCTATAATTATCAAATTTGTCCTTGATAATCGAAGGCAGTTCCAGATACCAATCGCGTCCCTCGTTCGTTTTCTCCACATTGTGGATTTTTTGTAGCTGGTAGGAAACAGAACTCATGAAAATGTCCAAGGTATCGTTCTTTTCAAGCAATTCCATCAGCACTGGATTTATCATGTTATCGCTAAGAAATCTCTAAATTAATTAGTATCGCAAGATAATCAATCTTGATTTTTGTAATAAATCTGGATTACCTTATCAACGATCACATCTGTGTTGCAGTCTTTTTCAGTACTTACTAAAAGCAGGTGATCATCACCAAGATAAAACGAGAAACGCTTGACCTTGTCATATTCTGCCAGAGTGTATTTTGTTTTGCCAAGCCACTTTGACATATCTTTTCGAGCCTTCCAATCAAGAGTGGATATGTTAACTAGCTCATTCTCAGCATGCTCAGATAGCAGGTTTTCAACTCCTTCTCTCATGCCGCCCCCCGCCTTGACTGCCCATTCATCATATACTGTGGCAAATCGAATCTTAGGCTCTGCATCTAAAATTTGCGAGCAGAATTTTTCATAGTCCAATGACTATTGAATACGTTAGGAATTATTAGAGTTTTATAGATCAGTATTACAATAACGGACCCGATCGGATTCGAACCGACGACCTATTGCTCCGCAAGCAATCGCACTATCCAAGCTATGCAACGAGTCCAAAAAGGTTGGGAAATTTACGCTTAATTTGGATTGCTATTAGTTAGATTTTGCAAAAATATACGGAGTTTCATCAGTTTCATGAAATGTCCAGGCAGTCGGTAAAGAGATTGTTTTGACGGATTTGAGATTGTTTTCTTCAATCAAAGTTCCCCATCCGGCCTCATTTTTTGGATCAGCAGAGTATTTTTTTGACAAAGTTCCTGCAAATGCCCAGCCGGAATTTTTCTTCAGATTAGGAATATGGCTGATCTTATCCAGCACCCCAGATGCAAGAGTGATTCCCCCCATTTGTGCAAGACCGCCAATGAAAAATATCGGTCGGGTTAAGATCAAAGAAGAATAATCAAAAGTTACTGCATCAGAACAGCAAGGATGAAAGTCAAGTGTCAGAGCAAGTGACTTTTGTAGTTCTACCAGCATGTCATCGATTTCTATACTGTATGATTTCATATCCAAAACTTTTGCACAGTATGCAATTCGTCCATCACCTGAACCGATATCAATTACTTCGGAATATCCCAATTCCTTGGCAAACATCGCTCCAACATATCCGGACATCATCCAGGTTGGAGAAAAAGGAGCTTTGCTTGAGCCGTGCTGGATGCTGTTTAGCCAATACTTGTTAATGTCTCCCTCATACACGATGCAGTCAACAGACCCAATTTTTTTCTCAAATGAATTGTAGTAGATGGGATTTGCTGTTGCAAATTCATGTAGCAAATCCAAATGGGATTCTTCAATTGGGAGTAACTCTGATTTTGATTTTGGAATAAATTCTTGAATTTGGCTATTCCCGTCATAGACTTTGACAAATTCTTTTTTTAATCCAACTAAATTTTTTGCAATATCACTAATCATGAGAAATTCCTTTCCCATATTGTTCGACAAATTCTCTAGTACTCATGGCTTGACGTAATGATTCAAACAGTTTTGCGTCTGATTCAATCTGTTCTTTTGATTTTACGCCAGAATGCCCAGATTGCAAATTTTTTGTCATCTCTTGAATCGATAAAGATATTTTTGCCAAAATTTTCGGGTGAGTTGAGGAATCAAATTTTTCTGAAATCATTTTTTCAGTTTCACGTATTTTTGCCAACAAAGATCCAGGCTCAGAATCGGCCTGTTCTTTGAGCATAGTAGCCATAGAGGACAGATTCATGACTTGGTAGTATGTCTCTACAATTTCATGAATGCTCATGTCGGTTTTGGAATCTGCAGTGTCAATGAGATTTTGGAGTTTTCTGGTTTCAGAATCAAACATTTGGGAAATATCTTCAGACGGCACCATATGGAAAATTAAAAGTTAAAATTTTTAAAAATGTTAGGGTTATGCTTCTTTTTCTGCAGGTTTTGTATAGACATAGTTCATTATCAAACCTGCGATAACTCCACCTAAGATTGGCGCTGCCCAGTACAACCAATGGAATTCCCAGAATCCAGAAATTAAAGCAGGGCCGAAGGTTCTTGCAGGATTGACTGAAGCGCCGGTTAACGGTACAGCGACTAGGTGAATAAGGAAAACCATTCCACCGATTGCAAGTCCTTGTATTCCAGGAGTTGCTTTTTTGTGAACTGCCACCATAAAGATTACAGTAACTAGGAAGAATGTCAAGATTGCCTCGATTGCAAATCCAGAGCCAATACTGTTGTTGATTAAGTCACTCGGACCACCTTGAGTTCCAAAGTTAACTTTTGCGCCAAGTTCAGGCAATATTGCTGCAAGTGTTGCAGCGGCTGCCACTGCACCTATTAATTGTGAAATAATATATCCAACCCCATCTACAATTCCAATCTTTTTTGTAATCATCATAGGGATTGTAACTGCGGGATTGATGTGAGCGCCAGAAACATGTCCGAATGCGTAAACCATCAAAGCAATTGCGCCACCGTGTCCAAGAGCGATAAACAATACAGATTGCGTTGTCAACCCTTCACCAAATGCAGAAACTGCTAGAATTACTGAGAGGGGACCAAAGAATACCAAGCCGTATGTTGCAATTGCTTCAGCAAGGTATGCTCTCGGATTAACCATAAAGCTAAAGCCTCGCGTATATCCATATAAAAGATTCGACCTTGATTTGTGATCTGTTGATCTCAAAAAGTAATTAATTACGGATCAATCATTTGAGAGCATATGATTTCTGAAGGGGATTCCGTTCCAAAATTTGCAGCAAATGATGCCAATGGAAATAAAGTAAAATCGAGCGATTTTAAAGGCAAAAAACACGCCATCTACTTCTACCCAAAGGATTTCACACCAGGGTGCACCACAGAGGCAGACGAGTTTTCCAAGGATTATAAAAAATTTCAAAAAGAAGGAATTGAGATCATAGGAGTTAGTCCAGACGATGTTGACTCCCATAGAAAATTCTGCGATAAAATGGGAATCAGATATCCGCTGCTGGCAGATGTGGACAAAGAGGTCTCAAACTTGTTTGGCGTTTGGGGTAAGAAGAAATTCATGGGCAGGGAATACATGGGAGTTATGAGAAGCACGTTTCTTGTAGACGAGAAAGGAAAAATTTTCAAGATATATCCCAAAGTAAAACCTGCAGGGCATTCTAAAGAAGTGTTGGAAGATTTTCTAAATTTAAAATAAAAATAAGTAAAGAAAAAATTGTTAAAAGATCAGAAACCTTTTGGTAAAGTGCCTCTAGATGCTTTTGGTGCTTCAGGTTTTGGATTTTGTTCAAAGCCTTTTGGTAAACTGCCTCTAGATGCCGTAGATCGAGCTTTTGATTCAGCTTCAAGTAATTTGTCAAAGGCTTCGTCTTCATCCATTCTTTGTTGCTCTATTCTTTGCAAATATTCTGCCTCATAGTCTGCAAGTTTTTCTTGTCTTGACTTTCCGTCATTCGCAGATGTAGACTGTTGTACTTGCTGTGTTTGTCCCGTGCCTTTTGGTAGTGCGCCTTTTTTGGGCTTTGGTGGTTCCGGTGTCGGAGTTTGTCTTGCTTGTGCGACAACGCCTTCAACGGTCATGTTGATTCCACTAAAACTTCCAAATGTTTTGTCAGCAGGATGATGTGCCATTCTTGCTCTTGTTGCAAAGTATTGGTTTGATGCTGCGGTGTAACCGGTTACTGTTGCTTTTTGATCATTCCAGTTTTTGGTTGGAACTTTTCCGACAGGAGCAGTTCGTCTGACAAAGTATCTGTTAGGAGCTGGAGAATAGCCTGTGACTTTGGCCCTGTAATCATGGAATGATGTCATAGGGGCAGTCATGTACGCGTTCTCTAATGCTGCTTGTACAGTTGCTGGAGGTTGTGATGTAGTCTCAGCTGATTTTGGTACCTCTGCAGGTTTTGCCTCCATTCCTTTTGGCAGTACGCCTTTTGGTTTGGTGGTTGCTGCAGGTCTTTCTGCAGGTTTAACCTCAGCAGGTTTGGTCTCTGCTGGCTTCACTTCAGATGGTTTTGATGCTAGCTGAGTAGAAAGTTTGTTTATTTTTGCTTCTAATTCGGCAATCTTGGATTCAAGATCTTGCTTTGTATTTGCTTTGCTTTTTGCTGCCATTCATTACAGTAAATATCGCATTGTTTATTTACATTTTGATCATTCATAATTTTAGTTAAAATTAATTAGTAAAAATAAACAATATTTTGTAAAAATTACACTACTTTCCCGCTAATCAGGTTCCCAGAATTGCAAAACGTACATGCAGTTGTTACATCTCCACAATCTAACATGGATTCCATTCTCAGTGTCAGATGCGTATGTTCCATCATCCATTTTCATAACTGTTGGAAGATAGCTTAATTCATTATTTTCAAGCCATTCATTTTGCTGACAATTAGGACATTTGATTTTTGGGGCCATTTACAACATAGAATAGGATCAATGAAGAATATTACTTTTAAAAATATAAAATAATGGATGTAATTGAATTAGAAACCTTTTGGTAGTGCGCCTTTTTTGGGCTTTGGTGGTTCCGGTGTCGGAGTTTGTCTTGCTTGTGCGACAACGCCTTCAACGGTCATGTTGATTCCACTAAAACTTCCAAATGTTTTGTCAGCAGGATGATGTG
>JAQBHN010000111.1:0-7206 GCA_032127635.1 Nitrososphaerota archaeon | reverse complement strand
ATGCAGTTTCTGATTCACTCTAAGAGCGTCTCATCCTCTGTTTTCCACGCCGGTTCGACAATGCAGAGAAATCTCAAATCACCTGTTCCTGAATTCTCTATAAACTGTTTGGAGTTTGGCGGTACAAACGCCGAATCGTCTTTTTCCAACCGATATGACTCGCCATCGATGTGCAAAATCCCCGAACCTTCTAAGACATAGTATATCTCAGACGAACTCATCTTGTGCAGTTTGGATTTTTTTCCAGGTTCCAGGCTGAATTGGGCCAAACTGTAGCCGATTCCGTTCAGTGTGTTGTGCGGGTGGAAATACTGCTTTATTCTGGTCCCCTCGTTTCCTTGGACTGGATCTATCTCGGAATTTTTACGCAATGACATTTCAATTATATTGTCTTTGAAACTTTGGTTTTGAAATCCGACTCGTACCACTCAGTTTTGTATGCCGCATTTTTCTTTGGCAAGATGTTGATTGCTATGTGTGAAAATTCTTTTTTCTTGTCAACTGAGCCGTGCGTATGAAGTGTTTTTGCCGGAATGTGGACAATGTCCCCTTCGTTGAGGCTGACTCTCTCCGTTTTTTTAATCTTAAAGTTTGTTTTACTTGTTCCAAATTTTTTGAAAATCTCGAGACTCCCTTTTCCCTTTACTCCTATTAGCACCTGGTTTCCGTCGTGCTGGTGAAGTTTGGTCCTTGAGCCGTTCTCAAAATGAACGTGGTAGATGTCCTGATCTTTTGATTTGATCTTCTCTGACAGCACTTTCATCCATGTTTTGTCTGTAAACCAGTCTGGGTTTATCTTTCGTCTGTCCCCGGTGCCTGAAATGTTTGATTTTTTCATGTTATACCCTGTCTAGGATCTTTTTCTTTTTGGCTTGAAACTCTTTCTCTGTGATGACATCCGCTTTTCTTAGCTTGCCTAATTTTTTTAATATTTCCAAGTCGTCATTTGTGTTTGACGTGATGTTTTTTACGTTTGCTAGTCCCTCGTTAATTTTTGCAATTCCCCTTTTCTGCAATGCCTCACTTTCTATTTTGGCCTTGCTGCGTAGTTCTTTGCCTGTCTTGGAAGCTTGTTTTGCAGTCATCGTCCCAAATTCAACCGCTTCCTCCAACGCCTCATCCGCTTTTTTAATTCCTTCCTGGATTGCCTTGTCTGCCTTCTTGAGGAACTTGTCGATATATCTGCCCTTTTTCTCTTCCATACTTTGGGGATGATTCCAAACGTATTATTTCTTTCTTATCCGAATTGATTTAATACCGGGAATTGTGTACGGTGAGTGATTTTGGTAAACGCTGATTTTAACGTGAAAGAAATTGTGGTGAAAAAATCCATTGAAGAAGCAGACGCAATGGTGATTGTTGAGCAAAAGAAAACTGATCCTTTCAAGTCATTGCTCTCCCGGCCCAAAAAAGAGGATATCCGCATCGATTCCCTGAAATTAATCTACGAGGGCTCCCTGATAGTGTCTGGGAAATATGCCGCTGATTATTTTAGAAAATCTTCACACACAATCGACGTTGATTCGAATGTTCAGGCCGTTGTTATCGGAGACGGCACTTTTACGGTTCGCTCAAAGTCCGGCCTTGAAAAGGCGTTCGTTGGAAGCAGGGGTAAAAATAAAATCGATTTGGATTTGGAGGAGCATGTCTTTGTTGAGGGTGACGACGAATTGACGTTTGATCATAATGGGTTGGAAGTCGAACTGCCCTTCAAAATTGACTCGAAGAACATTGAGAATTTTGGCAGAAAAATACTGGATGAAAATCGCTCGAATGTAAAAAAACCGGATTTTCCATACGATTCTGCAATTGACAAACTGAAAATCCACCTGAAAAAGCCGTTGGAGTCGGATGTCCGAGATCTTAAGGACGAATTTGTGCTGCATGACATCACCGAAGTGTACATTCCAATTTTTGAAGCAAGGCTGTCTGATCTTAAAAAGAAAGTGGGCATCATCAGAATTGACGCGGTAAGAAAGAAGATACTGTGATGATCCGCGCCTTTTGATCATCTGATAAAACTTGAGCCCATTTCAAAAATATATGATTAATAGTTACCACCATTTACGATCTGCGTGAAGAGATCAAAACTTCTTTCTAACCTGGTACTGGGCTTTTCACTGTTGTTCACTCTGGTGATCTTTGCAGTCTTTTTGGACTTTGAATCCCGCACCGAATCAACCCTGTTTGAAAAAAACATCCAGCACATAACCCATTCATTTTCTGAAAGATTGGACCAATACGAGCAAGTGCTTGTAGGTGCCAAGGGCCTTTTTGCCGCATCTTATAAGATCGAATTTGAGGAATGGAAGAATTTTGTCGAGATACAAAGGATCGATAGCAAGTTTCCTGGAATTCAAGGTGTTGGGTATGCACGTCACATTACCCATGACGAACGCGGGGACTTGATTGACGAATTAAAAAGATACGGCTTGTCGAACTATAAAATAACGCCTGAGGGCGACAGAGACGAATACTATCCGGTTGTATTCTTGGAACCGCAAGATTTTCGAAATAAACGCGCAATGGGGTATGATATCTATGTTGAAAAAACAAGATCTGACGCTGTAAATCTTGTCAGATCTACGGGACAAACAACACTTACTGGAAAAATCACGCTGGTTCAAGAAACTGAAACCGACGTTCAAAACGGATTCCTGATGCTAGTCCCAATCTATTCCAATGATCAAAGCAATCTGAATGTGTTTCCTGATTTGCAGGGGATGGTCCTCGCCGTGTTTAGGATGAATGACTTTTCTAACGGCATTATGGATCCGGAATCATTCCAATTCATTCACATGAAAATTTATGACGGCGTGTTGTTGGAGGACAACTTGCTTTTTGACTCTGATGATATCTCCCCATATAGAAATGACCGCGTAGATTTTTCAGAAACGATTGCAGTCAATGTACACAATCGAGACTGGATATTTGTCTATGATGGCATGCGACATCCTTCTGTGGGGCTCGAGCAATCTGTTCTCTTTCTGATTCCCATAGTGGGCATATCCATGAGTTTTTTACTTTTTTACATTTTGAGGCTGTTTACAAGAAATTTGAAATTATCTCACGACGCTGTACAGATTGAAAAAATATCCTCCATTGGAACTATGGCCTCGCGTATGGCGCATGATTTGAGAAACCCCTTAACTGTGATCAAGCTTTCCTTTGAAATGCTGCAGAAAGATCTTGCAAAACATATGGATGATAATATGAAGTCCCGCGCCAATGTCTTGCAGAGCGGTATTACTGAAATGAATAGGATAATTGGGGACGTGTTGGATTTTGTGCGAACATCGGAACTACACATTACATCTAATTCAGTCTCTGAAATTTTGAGAAACACAATATCACACATGGTAATTCCTGACACGGTTGATGTGATTTTACCTGACAATGATGTTGTTATTAGCTGTGATTCTAGAAAACTGGAAGCCGTTTTTTCTAATCTGATTGTGAATGCAATTCAGTCTATGAATAATTTCGGCGAAATTAGGATTACGTTGGCCACTTCGACTAAAAACGTCAGCATAATGTTTACGGATTCAGGCCCTGGGATCCAAAAAGATGCTTTGCCTCTGATATTTGATCCGCTCTTTACTACAAAGTCAAAAGGTACGGGGCTGGGCCTTGTAATTTGCAAATCTATTGTTGAGCAGCACCGTGGCACAATCAGTGTCAGGAATAACCCCACCACATTTACAATAGCGTTGCCAAAACGCTAGTCTGCATAATTTTTATCCGAAACGTACATGAGTTGATGCGCGGCTGAATCCGCCTGTTACAGTTTTACTAGTTTTCTGAACTGATCATTTGAGTGCAGTTTTTGAAAAACTGGCTCCTCCCTTGCCCAGCCTCTGATGATTTTTGGATTTTTTGATATTGACTGCTTTAGCAATTCCAGCGCTTGCGGGTATTCCCCCAGCGCCGCCTTGCTTCTGGACTTTGCATAGACGATGTTCACGTTGTCTTTGTGTTTTGACAGTATTTTGTCAAAAATTTCAATCGCTTTTTCATGCTTGTTCAACTCTGCCAGCTCAATCCCTTTGTGAAAAAATGCATCCATGTGGCTGGGATTGTTCTTGTAAACTATGTCAAAACAATTCAGTGACTCTTCGTGTTTTTTCATTTTTCCCAGGATGATTCCCTTGTAGAACAGCGCGTTTGGTTTCCTGGGCTCTATCAATATGGCCTTGTCTAGCACTTCCAACGCCTCCTCCCTTTCCTGCAACTTGTCTAGCAGGACGCCTTTGTTAAAGTACGATGCTGCATTTTTGGGATCTGCGTCTATCGCCTTGTCGTAACATTCGGCAGCTGCTTGTATGTTGCCGTTTTCTGCCATCGCGATTCCTTTGTTGTTGAAAGCCTGTGCGTCTTTTGGATTAATTTCTAGCAGACTATCAAAACAAGTTATCGCGTCGCTGTATTTTTTTATCTGGTTCAGCGCAAGGCCTTTGTTGAACAACGCCGCTATGTTTTTTGAATCCTGTTTTAGAACTTTGTTGAACAGCGCTATGGCTCCCTTTGGCTGGTTTTTCTCCATCAGGGACATTGCACTGTACAGCACATCCTCTGCACCGTCTTTAGATCCAAACAGTCCCATGGCTCCTCAAAAATAATATCGCTAATGAAAGTTTGGCTTAGCCCAATGATTTGAATTTCTTTATTGCCTCTTTTGCCATGTTTTCTTGCTTTTCGGCAGACGTATCGGTTGGATCATCTGTTGCGTAGGCTTCCTTTGCCTCCTTCTTCTTTTCCATGCTTGGTGAAATAATCCATTTTATAAAAATTTGAAATGCTAAGATAGGCTTAATTTCAATCAGAGCTGGTCTGTTTTGTTGTCTGATTTCGAAATAAAATATTTTGCCGACAAGGTACATGTGCACAGGTGGCCGCAGGAGTCCCCCGTCTGGGATGACTCTGTAAAAAAACAGCTGGACGAGCAGATCAACAAAAACCCCCGCAAAAAACAAATCACTGTCAGGGACAACTATTTGAAAATTGAAAATTTTGAATTTGGCTCGCTGAAAAAAATCGGCGTCTCCGTACCTTTTTTCAAAGAAGAATGCACGATGATTTTGGAGGCTAGATTTGGAGAATTGATGGCGCATGCACACATCACAACCAAATCTGGGGACTATCTTGAAGTTTTTAACAAACTGACTTCGTGGAGCAGGTCCTTTTCAAAAATTTGAAAATGATCCCTGGATCATCTTTTTGATGTCTGACTTTTCATGAGCGTTTGATATCGCGCCCAGTTTTCCCGGCAAAAAGAATATTCCGTCATGTGCAATCATTTTGAAATGATAGTCGTGTAGCGCTTTAACGTCGCACATTGACGCTTGAGCTGCGTTTGTAACTTCTGTAATCCCTCCTTTGGCAAAATGAGTCATGAACAGAGAACCTTTTCCTGTAACTATCACCTTGCCATCAAAAGACTTGGCCAACTCTTTTCTGGCGTATTCTCCCAGTCCGTTGATTTTGGAATATACTGATTTTCCATTTTTCAAAACAGACAGCGTTGCATATCCTGCGGTCATTGAACTGGGGTTTGCAGAAAATGTGCCACCGCCAACATACGACCTCTCTGACTTTTTCTTACCTACGGTGTTGGAGTGCTCCATTATCTCTTTTTTGCCACACATTACACCTATTGCCATTCCTCCCCCGACAATTTTTCCCAACGTGACAATGTCAGGATCTAACTTCATGGTTGGATACAGACATCCGTATCTGAATCTGAACCCCGTGACAATTTCATCCAGGATGAACAGTGATTTGTTTTTGTGAACGAACTCCTGTATCCCTCTCAGGTAATCCTGGGTTGCAGGGATGCATCCTCCGCCGCCTAACACCGGTTCAATAATTACACCTGCCAAATCTTTTGCATGTTTTTTGAGAATTTGAAGCGAGCCTTCCAAATCATTGTAGGGGATGGAGACAATTTTTTCTTCATTTACAACACCGGAACTTTCTGATTCTGTAAAAGGCCAGTTGACTGATTTTAATAAATCTGATGTATACCCGTGCCACCCGCCATCGATTTTGGCAATTATTTTTCTGCCTGTCACGGAGCGTGCTATTCTTACTGCATACATTGTAGCTTCAGTCCCGGAGGTAACGTAGCGAATTTTCTCAGCTGCTGGAACTGCCTTGGAAATTAATTCAGATAACAGTATCGTCTGCTCGTTTACAGTCCCGTACATCCAGCTTTTCTCAATCTGTTTTTTCAAAGAATCTTTAACTTTGCTTGGGGCATGACCCAAAATCAAACTCCAGTGGCCCATCCAATAGTCCGTGTATTTGTTGCCATCTACATCTGTGAGGCTTTTTCCTCCGGATGACTTTACAACAAATGGATACGGTTCATAATATCTTATGTTGTGAGAAACCCCATTCACGTGAAGCTTCAGAGACTTTGCAAACAACCTTGCAGAATTTTTTGTCTTTTTCTTATACTCTGTAATGTAGTCCAAAAGCAACTTTCAAAGTGACATGTATCATTTTAACTATCAAAATATCGCTGATCGGTCCGTTTTTTGCCCCTCACCTGGATCTTTGGGGTGATCTAAAAAACAAAATATGTAATTTTTTCAATTTTTGTGACCGATCAGGCATAATTTCACGGTTGGTTTATATGTATTCTGACTCTGTTGGCTTCTGCATACGTAACGCAATAGGCGGCGCTCGTGATGAAGTATGGCAAGATGCCACTTTATGATTCATGGGCCTCCAGTTACGCATACAAGAATGAGGATTTGATTGCAAGATCAATATCTGAAATGTGAAGATTATGTGCATCCGTCAATTCCAAATTAAAGTACATGATGTGTACTTCAGTAATCAAAATACAAAATATAATTCAGAATCCGGTTGATCCTGCCGGACCTGACTGCTATCGGATTGATACTAAGCCATGCGAGTCATTGTAGCAATACAAGGCATACGGCTCAGTAACGCGTAGTCAACCTAACCTATGGACGGAAATAACCTCGGGAAACTGAGAATAATGTCCGATAGAACACTATACCTGGAATGGTTTGTGTTCCAAATGATTTATCGCCATAGGATGGGACTGCGGCCTATCAGTTTGTTGGTGAGGTAATGGCCCACCAAGACTATTACAGGTACGGGCTCTGAGAGGAGTAGCCCGGAGATGGGTACTGAGACACGGACCCAGGCCCTATGGGGCGCAGCAGGCGAGAA
>JAQBHN010000110.1:0-16698 GCA_032127635.1 Nitrososphaerota archaeon | reverse complement strand
GTCATGCGTGAACCAAAATTATGAAAACAAATCAAGGTGTGGTTGCAATTGGGCTCATCTCACAATTACACCCTTCCCTTTTTCCGCAGTATGGGCAGTTGCAGTCACAATAAAGAAGGGCCACACCACACGTACTGCATTTTGTATATTCTGCAAAGTCATCGTTCATGATATGTCTATGCGCAATTATTTGATAAATCGCTTGTTGCAAATTCCAAAAATTAGTTTCATTTTTCTGGTCAAATTAAACAAATGTTTGAAATGTGCTTGACTCGTCTTTTGCATCTCGAGCCTTAATCACCGTTGACGCCTTCGTTTAGCGGTTCATGAATGCTGTAAACGGCCGCTGTTCCAAGACGGCGGTTATCGTTTTTTTAATAATGCGTCTTCGGGGGTTTTATTTTTGTTTGATTCCCAGTGCCAACTGTGGTGTTTCTTCCAATGGGTTTCCAATTTTTCTGTAGTTGGTTCCTTTCCTAGGGGGGTGCCGCACAATTTACACTGTATCATTTTTTACATCCGCTGTTTTTTTCTTTTTTGATTTTATATCTGGATGGCACTGCGCTGGCAGGTTTTCATCATCCATGTTTTGCATAAAACTGATTTGGAATTAAGAGTTTGCTTTATTTGGTTTGGGTTTGTCTTTGGTTTGATTTTTTTTACTTGCTTGATATTTTGCCCTCTTTCTTTTTTGCTCCAAATCAAGCGTGACATATATTTTTCCAGTTTCACACAGTTTCATCTCTCCAGTATAATCATCATGCATCGACTCAAAGTCCCCGCTGGATAACAATTCACCTACAATGTTCCATGCCATGTCCTCAGAGACGTCAAACTTGTATGATATGGTTGATACTTTTGTAAAGAAACCGCTTTGAGAATTTCTCTTTACGAAACTTTCCACCTTTTGCTCTGTCGTCATACTGGGCTCTCGTTTTTTGAAATTTCTGTATGGTTTTCTCTCTGACATTGTTTCTCTATCCACTTCACTTGTATTTTATATCAATCCTTTGCATTCAGCGTATCAGGATCATTGTTGCCTGGCAGATATTTATCGCCTAGCATGTTTTTCATACGCACATCGAATTCTTCCTGCAGTCGTGTAAGGTACATTTCAGCCTCTGTTTCATCATCTGGAATTCCCGTATCCGTGTCAAAATTAAATCCTGTTGCCAGATGATAAAATTCCTCAAAAAATTCTTTACAGTCAATTACGTCTGCTTTCTCATCTATCCTTACTACAAGACAGTCATTGTCCATTCTAAAATTGAGGCATACCTCCTCCTCTATCATGACGTCTGCCATAACTGACATGAGATATGCTACGTATTTTGAGTCTAGTTTTCCATGACCTTTGTTTGAAATCCACAACTCATAACCGTCAAAGAAGTTATCAAACGTTCTAACTACAAGATCTCTTATGACTGAATCTGGATTTGCAAATTTTGTTTTCCATGATTCAAAGTTATTCCTCTCTGCATACACTGTATCAAAAGTTAACTCTTCGTTAACTTGCTCGAATTCCCAAATCTGTTTGTTGGTCCACATTGGTGAATGTTCCCGGATTAGTTTTTTGGTTGCCTGATCCAATGAATTCTATGGTTTTTTCTTCTGTTTAATCTTATCTTGTGCTAGATGATTCCAGATTTGAGAAATGCTATGGTGCATTCTGCAAGCTCTTTGCTTGAGTGTTTTTTGATATCGTGTTTGCAATTGGGGCAAATGCCTGAATCTTCTTCTGAAAACTCATCCCCTATCTGTTTCATACAACATTCCATTAGTTCTTCAGTTGAATGTGACTCCATTGCAAGTCTACACGTGGGGCATTCTGTCAATTTAATACAAATTCCTCAAAACCTTATTGTTATTAAATTATATTTGATTTTTCAAAGAGCCATGCGTGTCTCTGAGCGAAAAATTTCAAAACAAATTTCACTGCATTTGTGGCGAGGCTGTTATTTTTGAAATCATTGACGACATAGAATGTGATTGGGGCTCACACACTGTTATTCGGTGTCCGAAATGCGAGGATCTTTTTTCAGTTGATTGCCAATGCCCTGCGTTTCAAAACATTTTGAAATTATCCCCCCTTAACGAACAATTGCTTTCAGACGAGGAAAAGTCAGATTATCTGAAAAATTCCCACCCTAATTAAAAATTTGGCCGCGGCAAAATTG
Source organism: Nitrososphaerota archaeon (assembly GCA_032127635.1). Classification (GTDB taxonomy): domain Archaea; phylum Thermoproteota; class Nitrososphaeria; order Nitrososphaerales; family Nitrosopumilaceae; genus Nitrosopumilus. Next base: position 14,521 of record JAQBHN010000110.1, on the reverse strand, counting down.
GCAATCCCTGCCGAGTTGCGTTTGGGCGATTGCCAGCACCGACTTTTCTATGGCTGTGATTTCATTTTGATTGCTCTTTTGATTGAAAAAACGTGCAAGAGTCGATTCAAATTATTAAAAAACCCAATTGAGGCCGATTCTGTTGGTCTGATGGAAAGTTTTAGGTAATGCCGCACAGTTTGACTGTATGTTGAAGGGAATTTTTATCGTGATTGTACTCATTGGCATCGTTGGATATGCTTGGTATGCCGGCTTGCTACCTTTCAATGCTGATGCTGGCAAGGGACTGTCACCCTCGATTGAGAATCTTCAGCAAATTTCCAATGCTGTGACTTCTGGCAAACATCGAATCATCTACTATTCTTTTGAAGACGTTCCTGACGTTCCGGATAAGCAAATTCCAATTGACGCATTAGAAAAAGCAATTGGCACTTGGGAAAAACACAATCCCTCCTTGGAATTTGTAGAATCTAAAAATTCCAACATTGAGATAAAATGGCAAAAATACGCATCGCCAACTCATACTGGGCTTGCAACATGCAATGCTGTTTTATTTGGAATTCTGAGCCATTGCATTTTGGATGTGTCTATCGGGGCAGAGGATTGCAATTCCGATTTTGTTCAAAATGACGAAAACATGGTTGTCAATATTCTGATGCATGAAATTGGGCATGCGCTAGGTTTGGGCCACACAAGCGAAGAAAACCACTTGATGTATTCCACTGAATCCCCTGAAATCTCATTTGATGCAAACGGATACGATGTACCTGAAAGGCTTGAGGAACTCTACGTGGGACAAAAACTGTTGATTGCCCAGGAAAACGAAATTCAGCAGCAAATAGAACTGCTAGACGCTACAATTTCTCGTGAACAATCACAATATGCTGAATATTACAAACAATACGAGTACTATGAAGGAAAAACACTTCCTCCAAATGAATATGAGAAATCTCAGCAGGTTTTTGAGAAAATAAATTCACAGGCAGAAAAAGTCAATGCACTGATTGATCAACAGAACGAGTTAATCGGGAAAATCAACGACATCCTAAACCGTCTTGGCTGCAATCCTAATTTTGAAATTACGTCATAATTATCCGAACAGCAGAACCAATCCTGCAATCAGCGCTGCCACCGAAATTCCCATCCATGCATAAAATTTTTTCATCATGAATATGCGTTGAAATTTTCCAAGATTAATAGTTTGGAATTTAGAAAGCAAGCAAATTTGATATCTTTTATCATCGGCCCTTTGGGGGTTACATCAGATACCAAATTTGCAATCATCTTGCTTTCAATATTCGTATTGATTGGTATTTTCAAAAATTCATAAAATTAACCGTGTCTTGATTTTTGATCAAAAAGGGTTGAAAAAGTGATCCATTTCGAATCGACATCTCCTTGAGCCTAAAATTTAAAAAATTATCCGCGCAAACGTTTTGTTCATTTCACTCGTGCAAAAATAAAGAATAATTTTATCCTAACAGGAATGCTAGGTGTTATGGGCGAAAAATCCACTTTGGAATGGGCTCCTTATTTTTCTCTAAGTTGGTCTGATTTTCAAGCAGAATCAAACCCTGCAATATTTGAAGACAGCCGCAGTGTGATAAAATACCGATTCACTTGGACTGTGAATTCGGATGAAATTGACAATGACATTGTTTTCCTGATTGAGGACATTTCTCTCTTTGTAGAGTTTCATCCGCTACTATCTTGGGTGCGATCATCCGAGGCAAATGATTCGCTGCTAGGTCACCAACAGGGAAATTTTGATCTGGCTGAACTACTCAAGCGCGAAAATCTTGTAAAATTACGGGAGAAATTTTACAAAAGGCACTTTTCTACAAGGGGTCAAAATGAGGAACAGCAAAAACAGTTTGCCAAAGAAGATTCCGGCAAAATGATCAACAAAGAAGTAGAAAAATTGCAAAATATCTTTGATGAAAAGTCTCTGAAATATCAAAATGAAACAAATTATGGCAAGAATGTGGATGTGCAATCAAAATATGACTTGAACTTCAGGCAACTACGATCATAATCTGTCTTGCAGTGCGGACTGTCTTGTTAAATGCGAATGACACAATTCTAATTTATGGAAACTGCAAATCTGCCGAAATTCAAGTGGGGTGAATTATCCGAGCTCAATTCAGGACACACGGAAAACGAGTGGGGATTACAAAAGAAAAAAATCAGCACCTAAAACTTTTGTATTCTGGACGGTGTCAAGTGATAGTTAAGATCTGTGCCCTATGATTTTGTTTTCTGGAATTGAATTGATGTAATTCACTAGGCTTCTGTAATATTTCAGGTGAAAGTTCAAATCTCTAATCTCTGTCTGCTTTAGCTCCTCTATCTCTGGGCCAAAATCTGTTTTGTTTGTTTGAATGTGATTTAACGTGTTCTCATTCACCTCAATCATGTGAAAAAGACTCTGCAACACTTCCCCCTTTGTAAGGCTTCTATCGCATGATTTTTGCATCAATACCTCGACCCAGTCCATACTGGTTATGAAAATAATTCTTATATCTGCTCCAGAATTTGAAAAATTTTGACCTTTGCTCTATTTTTTTTAGTCTGGGCTTTGACCGCTATTTTTTGGTAGACTCTTTTTTCCTGTCCATGATTTCTTTGTTTCTTTCAATATCTGAATGAACTTCGACATGCTCGTAAAGCTCCTCTTTTGAACCAAACAATTGCTCGCAATAATAGCACTGGTGCATTTCATTATTAACCGCCATCTAAGTTAAATTGCTTTCTTAAAAAATTTAAAACCTGTTCATAATCGGGCGGCTGTACCGCGTAAAAATATTAAAAATAAAGTGGATGATAATCTGTGATTGATTATCTGCCGTTCTGCTCTCTGACTTTCTGTGCTAGGTCTCCAAAAGGATCCTCGTGCCATTTTTCCTTGTTTAAATCGGCTCCAAGTGCTCCTGTCTTTGGTAGCAAACCTTGCTCTGCTGCTTGAGATAAAACTGCATCTTCTGGAACGTAGTTTTTTTGGTTTTCAGTACCGTATGCAATTGCGCCTGCCATCGCTGCAACTGCTACGGCGATTGCAATGTAAATTAATGCGTTTGACATGAAACATTATGCTGTTTTTTTCTATTAATCAAGTAAGAATACATTGCAATGCAGTGAACTTGCTTACTGCGTTTCCAGTCTGATCTCTGCATTACATGCAGGAATGCTGCCAGTTTGATTTTTAAAATCTTCAATTAACTGCAGTTGCATTTCTTTCGGATTGTCTGCAACGACTCTCTGATAAAACGATGTTTTTTGCTTGCATTCGTCTCCCTCAAATTCTGTGTTCACATATTTTGCAAACCTTTCTTCCAGATTGTCTGTTTCACCGATGTATATTGGATCTTTTTTTCTATTGTACAAAACATACACTCCTGGGTTCTTTTTCACATATTGGGAGCTCTCTGTCCACACTCTCATCTTATCGTCCAACAATTCCATGATCAAAGATAATGACACTAGATATTAAACTAGATTGAAATCTCCTTGATACTCCAATAACCCTTATGCTTTTAATATTGAGCAAAAAAAGATGTAATCCTGTCCTTATTAGAAAAATTTCCAGATCATTTTACTCCTAGGGAAATACAGAAAGAGATCATTTCTAAAATAGATGAGAAGATAAAATCCGGGTTCAAGAAGATCATTTTATGTGCCCCTACAGGAGTCGGGAAATCGCTCGTTGGGGCAACCATCGCAAATTATTTTGATAGCTCGTTTACAGTAACTGCATCAAAACATCTTCAGGATCAATACATCAAAGATATTCCATTTCTAAAACCTGTAAAAGGCAAGCAGAATTTCCCTTGTCTCAAACTTATGGACTCCGAAAAAGTCGACAATGACAGAAGGGCTATGAGGTGGGGTCTGACCTGTGACAAAGGCGTATGCCAAGAAAGAGTCGCAAAAAACGGAAAAGAGGTTTTTGAGGTCTGCAAATTCAAGCCTACGATAAAGCAAGTCGAAGAAAATACCGCCGATGCAAAGTCATGCCACTATTACATGCAAAAATACGACGCACTGGTTTCCAAACATTCCCTTTGGAATTACCACGCGTTTTTCACCATCATGAAATTCAACAAAAAACTATTCGAAGACTATCTTGATAGGAAGGTGACTATCTTTGACGAGGCCCATAAAATTGAAGACCAGATAATCCAGTTTGTGGGATTTGATATCTTTGCAGGGCAAGTCGATGAATGCAATCTTAATTCAGAAAAATATAATTTTACTGACTTGGATTCCATGATAAAGCTGACGGACGACATGGCGTATTCGTATGCTAACAAAATCAAAGACATCAAAGAGAGCGCAGCGTTTCAAAACAATCCTGACTATGAACTAATTGCAGGATTGGAGCGAAGGCATGACAGGTCTGCACAGGCAAAAATAGACATCATATCTGACAAGGACAATTTTGTTGTAAATGATCCTGTCAAGGATTTGAACGGAAACTTTAGAACGATTTCTGTAAAGCCAATCGATGTCTCAAAGTTTGCAAATTCCTTTTTTGAAACAGAGTACCAGCTGTTCATGTCTGCAACCATTGACAAAAACAGCTTCTGTGAAAACATGGGGTTGGAGAAAGACGATGTTGCATTCGTCGATACCCCGAAATCACCGTTTCCTATAGAACACAGGAGCATAGATCTTCTCAATATCAGGAGGCTCAGCTACGGCTCTACCGATGAGGACGAACTTGAAGTTATCAAAACGATTGACAGGATAATGGACGAGCATTCAAACGAACGCGGATTGATTCTCACTTCGTCAATTCCAAGATGCCAGAAAATTCTCCGGTACCTTTCCCCAAAAAACACTCAGAGAATCAGACTGTGCCATAGCAAAAACAAAGATGACAAAACTCAGGACGAGGTGATTTCTGAGCACGCGTCTGACCCTACAAGCGTCCTGCTTTCCTCCTCCCTCTGGGAAGGCGTTGATCTGAAAGATGATCTGTCCAGGTTTCAAATTATCGCCAAAGTCCCATATCCAAACTATACGGAAAAGAGAACAAAGGCCAAGATGAACAAATTCCCGTCCTGGTATACCTCGCAGACTCTGACCAAAATATTACAGGGATTTGGCCGTTCAATCAGAAGTGATGATGACTGGGCAAAAACATACGTCTTGGACACTGCCGTAAACAACGTGTTTTTCAAGGGCCAGCAGATGATTCCAAAGGCATACTATGATGTTTTAGGCATGGATGAGATTTAATTTTTAAATCCGCTATTTTCTTTCCGCGCATGCGCATTTGACGTATAGCAGCTTGAATTCCCCCCCAGATTTCACGTTGTGCGACATCGGTTTCCTGCATTGCTGGCATTCTGCAAATCCAAAATATTCGTCTACTTTGATCATTTTGTAATCCCACGATTTTTTCTCCTCGTTCCAAAACACCGAGTTTATTTCAGCCGGTCCTTCCACGATTCTTTATCTGATCCGTTCCATTAATTAATTTTCTATCTGTTTAGATTTTTAAAATCAAGGCACTTTTGATCAAATTCACTGAGATATTTTTTGGCATTTATGTTGGCATCCATGATATACAATTCACAAGTTTCTGAATCGATCTGCTGATTGGAGCTGTTGCTGTTGGTCATTACCTGCAATGCCAGAATGCTTGCCAGTGCAATTATCACGATTACTGCAAATTTTCTTGAGTAAATGTCCACAAAGTCTCTCAATTCATTTTGAACTTAAGTCTAATCCTTCAAAATCAAAATTATCCGTCTGTCCTTTGATTGTATGGGGTTTTTATGATGTGATTCACCACAGTATGTGTGTCTGATGTCATAGTTTGTCTAAATTGCGGTTTATCATATTCTACAAAAGAGCATGACCTTTGCAGTCATTGCAAATTTACCAACAAAATCCCGTAATCGCCTATCTGATACAACGTATCTTTTTGCAGTTCGTGCAAGGGGGGCATGGAGGCATCTGTTCTCATCATGCAGTGTGGACTGAAGATGTGTTGGGGGATGCAAAGGCTTCAATTGCCAGTGCGATCAGTGCGGAAACGGATAATTCGAAAACAAATCTTTTCACATGCTGTGAAATTCAAGATGATGGATTTACTGCAATGAATCAATATTTTTGATCATAATTTATTTTATTGTGGGGATATTTACTGAAATTCATGGCTGAAACACCTGCAAAACAAGGCTTTGTTCAGGAATTCATGGGTTTTCTCAAGGCCTTTGGAATTATCGGATTGGCAATTGCATTTGTCATAGGTGTGGCGGCATCAAAATTAGTCACTGCGCTAGTGACTGACATTATCACTCCGATTGTGGGATTGGCCTTGCCGTCAGGGGATCTTAAAACACTTCAATTTGACGTTGTCAACTCCGTAACTGGGGCTGTCTCGGAATTCAAGTATGGTGACCTTATAGCAAACATCATTGATTTTGTCATAATTGCACTCATTGTATTCATCATGTACAAAGTACTGTTGAAATTCAAGATGGTAGATGGCAAAATAAAATAAGCACAAGGCCGCATGATGCGCATTATATTTACAAGAACTATGAACGAACAGTTTTGAATTGACTAGAGTAACGAAAAGGTGAAAGTCAAGACGTACAGCAATCTAGATACTGGTATCTCTAACCTTCCAAATTAGTTGGAATCTGCGATCTATAAACTTGTCGTATTGGATTTCAATGTGAATTGTTCGTACTTTGCCGTGCTGGCAATTCAAAATTTGTTTTAAGTTAAACTGTGCTTGCAATGTTTGCTTTTTGCCAGTCTGTAGACAACGGTGTGAATTTTTGTGTGCGCTGTGCCTGAAAGAGTTTGGAATCCCGGGCGGGCGGTAACCCTTAGAGGTCAGACAATTTCTGTTCCAATTGCTCCATTGCCTCGTCACCGCATTGTTCTGCACTCTCAACGGCACAAAATTCCCTCACTTCATCAAATGCATCAAGACATGATTGCAGTTCTTCAGGATCAAGGCCGTCTTTACCGCACGCAATCATCATTGCCCCGTAGTTTATTGCGAATTGGTCCAGTACCCATTTTTGGGTGTCCATGCTTTCCAATATGTCAAAATCAGACACACTGGTTCCGAAATAAATGACTCCTACAAGTATGGGGATAATCAGAAGAAATTTTAATTTGGATTTTACCAACGCTGACATGATCTTGTAACCGATTAGAAGGAATACTGTGAACTTAAGCGTATAGTTTGGAATCTGTTCATCTGCCCAATCCGAACGCTCTTTTGAATCTGCTTTTCTTGTCTGAATTGGCAGGTTCTCCAGAGCCTTTCTCCGGATTTGCAGACATTTGGACAAACTCATCATAGTTTTTTGGAGGCGTTGCCCCACCCATGACCCTCGCAGCTTTTGGAGTCAGAAGCGCCACCCTTTGGTTGACTGTACCCTCAATAAAATCAGATTGTGCATACCCCAAACTTGACAAATACGCGACATCAACTTTGACATCGTTGTATTCTCTACGTGTCACTTGACAAAGTTCGTTTAGATACATGGAATTTTCTTTGTTGCGGTATAGCGTTTCAATTATTTCGAACAGATTGATTCCGATGATTTTATGATTGCTGGCAGTCAATGAACAATATTGGAATGCTGTCAATATAGGAATATTGATTCTCAAAAGAGTTTGCAACCGAGGGGAATCTTCCCTCTGCCTCTGTCAACATGTGTTGGCGGAATATTCGGGCTGCAGTATCACAATCGCATTTTCCACAATCTATGCTGTTGATTCAGCCGGGATGAATATTTTCTTTTTTGCAACCTTGACTGCGATAATTCCCATAATTGCTCCGGGTATGGCCATAAATCCTAGGTTCATCGCCAATGTTTCTGCAAATTCTGGAAGCAATGTGTACCCTGAAACTCCGTTAAACACGTAAAACTGAATGTATGCCATTCCAACCAAAGGCATGCTGTACACCAAAAATACCGCGCCGACCAATGCGCCTGCAATCTCTTCCTTGAATCTGCCCACTTTGATTCTATCGTTGATAATTCCGTCTGCAACCAACGCCATGATCATTGGAACTGCAAACCATGGCAGATATCCCCACAACGGAGTAGCTGGAATTACATTTGCAGTCACATTGAGAATTATTAGCCCTGCAGCTGATGCGCTGGCCCATCCAAACTTTTTCATGCATTTTGCAGCACCAAAGAAAATTAACGTGCAGAAAAATGGCATGGTTACTGCAAGAATGATTCCTGCAACGTATGGATCGGGATTCAAGTTCATCGTTTCACCTTTGGAAATTGGCAAGGTAAATTGAAAGATAAACGCAATTACGATAAACCATAATGCTGAAAACCCGACTGTGATTGAAGGCTTTGTCACTTTGAAATCGTACTGGATCATTCTGGTTAGCCCCATGACGATTCCAACTGACTGTATCAAAATCCCCGTAATCAGCGTCAGGTGTGTCGGACTAAGCAGTCCGTCTGTTCCAAAGAGTTCATGCCATAGGTAATCTCCTGGACCTGCGACAATCTGAATCATGCTGCCAATTATGATTAATTTCAACCCTAAAGAAAACGATTCATGACGAATTTCTTTATCTCTGGCGACAATCACCAACGCTGCAATCGCTGCAATCAGTGATATTCCAACCCCTGAATACAATACTGCGTGGGGCGGGGTGAAAAATGATTCGGGGGCCCCTATCGCATGGCTTGTAATGTCCCAGCTTCCGCCCCAAATCTCAAAGACACTGCCAAACAATGAGATGACTAAAACAAATGCCACTACCTTTGGCGCCAATTTCATACTATGAGACAAAAAAGATTCTTTATCAATATTGTGAATTAAAAAACAGGTGCCAGTGCCATATCTGTTACAGGCTTCGTTTCTTCTTGCCTTTTGATTCACTCAGTTTACGTTCTTCAAGAATAAACCCGTCGGATAGTTCAACATCAAATAGTAGCGTGCATACACAAAAGATTTGCGTCATTGTAATCTTTAGTAGACAACAGTAATTCGATAAGCATAATTGATTTCCTTTTCCTGTTATCTCTGAAAATTATCTGGGACTGCGATCTATAAATCTTGTGGACGAATTGCACTTTCTATGGGTTTGCAGTGGTTATTGCGCCTTGTGCTGCAGAGCCTACGAGTGTTGCATATTTTGCCAATGCCCCTGACGTGTAGTTTGGCTCCGGCTTTCTCCAAGACTCTTTTCTCTTTGCCATCTCTTCTTCTGAAACGTGAAGATCAATAACCGTGGTTTCCGTATCTATTGTGATTTCATCTCCGTCTCTGACCAGTGCAATCGGACCGCCGACATATGCTTCCGGTGCGACATGTCCGACCATGAATCCTCTTGTCCCTCCTGAAAACCTTCCATCCGTTACCATTGCCACTTTTTTGCCCAAACCCTGCCCTACCAGTGCCGCAGTCGTTGCAAGCATTTCTCGCATTCCTGGCCCTCCTTTGGGTCCCTCATATCTGATTACTAGAACGTCGCCTTCTTCGACATCACCTTTGGCAACTGCGTCAAAGGCGTATTCCTCTCTATCGTATACCTTGGCTTTGCCTGTGAACTTTGTCATTTCAACTCCCGCGGTTTTAATCACTGCCCCTTCTGGAGCAAGGCTTCCTCTGAGTACTACCGCGGTTCCTACGGAATGGATCGGGTTATCGACAGGGCGGATGATGGACTGCTCTGGCTCTGGAATGTTCATTGCGTCAAGATTTTGCTGAATTGTCTTTCCGGTGACGGTGATACAGTTGCCGTTTATCAATCCTTTAGCGGCCAGTTTTTTAAGAACGAATGGAATTCCTCCGATTTTGTCAAGGCTGTTCATCACATAACTTCCGCCTGGCTTCATGTCTGCAATATGCGGCGTCTTTTTTCTGATTCTTTCAAAGTCATCGTATGTCAATTTGACTCTTGCTTCATTTGCCATTGACAGCAAATGCAAAATCCCGTTTGTAGAGCCGCCTATCGCATTAAGCATTACGATTGAATTCTCAAATGCCTCATACGTCATGATGTCTCTGGGCTTGATGCTTAATTCTAGTAATTTGGCACATGCTGCACCTGTATCGTAAACCATCTTGCCCCTGCGTTCGTCTTCTGCTGGGGGGCTGGCGCTTCCGGGCAGTGCCATTCCGATAGCCTCTGAGATGGAGGCCATCGTGTTTGCAGTAAACATTCCGCCGCATGATCCTGAGCTCGGACATGCGGTATTTTCAATGTTCTTTAGCATCTCCAGAGAAATCTTTCCCGAATCATATGCGCCTACTGCCTCGTAAACGTCAACAACTGTCAGTTCCTTGCCGTCCAGAATTCCAGGCATGATTGTTCCGCCGTATACGAATACTGACGGCAAATTCAGTCTGGCCATTGCCATCATTGTTCCGGGCAAACTTTTGTCACAGCCTGCAATTCCCACAATGCCGTCGTACTGGTGGGCTCTTACCATTAATTCAATAGAGTCAGCTATCACCTCGCGGGAAACCAGGGATGACTTCATTCCTTCATGGCCCATTGCAATGCCGTCGCTTACTGCAATGGTTGAGAACATTCTTGGCGTTGCACCGTTATCTGACACGCCTCTTTTTGCATCTTCAGCTAATTTTGGCAATAATATGTTGCAAGGGGTTGCCTCATTTCCTGTATGACAAACTCCGATGAACGGTTTACTTAGATCATTATCATCCAGCCCCATGGCTTTGTACATTGCCCTGTGGGGGGAACGCGCTGTTCCTTCTACGACGTTTTTGCTGGATATTTCCATAATGCCTAAAATTTAGATTGCTATAATTTAGACTTTGTCGACGTTTTCCAATTGAAAACTTTTATTTATCTTCTAAACTCCAGCATGCTTAAGTTCATACAGTATTGAGCGTAAAATTGAATAAATATTCAGACTCTACACGATGCGGCTTATATTTCTCTGTGGTGTCTATCTCTGTGGTATCTGTTAGGTGTGATGAATGTGGCTTTGATTGCGAATTTGCCACATCTGGGAATGTTGAGAAAATGATCTTTGACTATTGGGATCATATGAACAACGAACACGGGATAGAGTATTCTCTAGAAACTTTGGCAAAATATGTGAAAAAGAAAATCCCAGTCCAGATTCAGACAAGTTAGAGAAATGGTCACTGTATTTTTTCTAATTGCTGTCAAATGAAAGTGCTGGATGCTGAAGTCAACCCGAAACTTTTTGACCATAGTTTAAATTGTAAATATCTTCAACATTTCCATGGAGCAAAAAGCGCTGGAATGCCCTGTCTGCAAGAGCAACAAGGCGGAGATTGCAAGCGACAATGTCAAACTAAGCGGACGCTTTGAAGACAAAGAGTTCCTTACGACCGAGCTTACAGTTCTGCGATGCTCGATGTGCGGATACTACATGATGTTTGACAAAAGTGCGTCATCATTTACCACCAAAGACTGATCCTGAAAATTCTATTTGATTATTTCCTGGCTGTCCAGTTGCAGCAGATATGCGTCTATCTCTTCAGGTGTTTCACCGCCATACACAATCAGCACCCTGTCGTCCTCCATGGTTTCGTAATCCCTGATGTCTGGGACCTGTTCCCCGTTGATGAAGAATTTTAATTTGTAGTCTTCATTGGAGCAGAACTGCTTTCCGTCTGGGAATATGTAACATTGATCATCAAGGCCGATTGACAGCGTATCAAAGAGATATCCTAAATTGACTCCTGTCGCATGCTTGTGAATTGTAGTCCCGTCCCTTCCTTCAAAATGAATCCAGCTTGATTTGATTTGAAATGCCGGACCGTCAAAGTCAAACGTGTCTCCAAAAATCTTTACCAGAAGTGCCGTGTGCGAGTGCTCACTTCCTAGGGCCCCTGCATTTTCTGGACCTCCCGGTGCGGTCTCGGTCATGTTAAGGAACAGATAGCCCGAATATCCGACGATTACTGCAATCAAAGATATCACCCCTATTGCGATGAGGGTGTGTTTTTTCTTTTCTGCAGAATGTTTTGTGGCATAGTTGTCGCGCTTTAATTCACGATCTCGTCTTTCTTTTCGGCCCATGGGATAATTCAACTCTGAAATTTGCCCTAATTAACCATTGTCACCAAATCCTGCCAGATTGAAGATGTTATGTTTTGATGAAAGTTTTGATTCTTAGATGATTTCTTGAACGGAGTTAATGCTGATCGATACTGTTGTTGACTAGACTCTTTGTAATGGCGCCAATGCTAATGTTCATGTGAGTTGCAAAGAGGGATTTATTCATGATTATGTGTGGTTTGAGATACTATCCACAAAAAGATGCATGCATTGTGGAAAAGAAGAAATCTAAAAGTCTGCGATTTACTTTTTACAGCTAAGCGATACACGCCTGCTTTGCGCAGTTTTTTGTTTTGAACTAAATAAATCAATAAATAAAATCACAAATCGCAGTACTTTGTGGGCTGTATTTTCTGTGATATTCTGGATGGAAAAAGAGACGGGCATTTCTTGTATGAGGACGAGTCACACGTTGCATTTTTAGACAAATATCCTATTGACGTGGGTCACAGTCTGGTCATTCCGAGAAAGCACCATGAAAGAATCACGGATATGGATTCAAATGATGTCGGAAATGTCTTTGCAATAGTTCCTAAAATTGCCAAGGCGATTCTGAATGCCACGGGAGCCGACGCGTTCAGTCTTGGGCAAAACAACGGCAGAGCTGCAAAACAAATAATCCCGCATGTTCACATTCACATCATTCCAAGGTATGACAGCAAAGGCACCGTTTGGACAAAACGTCAGATTTCCAGTGACGGCGAACTTTTGGAGCTGGCTAAAAAAATACGGTCCTATTTGCCGTAACCTGGGTTGTATCTCAGAATAGCTCCGACTTTTCCAAGACTTGAAAGCATGTTCCCGTGCTCTGCACTTCCAGAAACAACTTCCAGCTGTGCGCCTACCTTCGATGATAAAATTTCCAGATAGTCCACAATGTCTTGCTCGTTGGCTTCGACTTCCATTGAATTGCAACCCGGGCACGGGCTTGAGGTGAACTCTGTCTTTTTTGGAATGACCAGAGGCCTTTCGACAATCTCTTCCTGAAGATGCTTGCAGCGTTTGCATTTTCCAACCACTCTGTGCAGATTTGTATTGTCTGTGATTAGCACCATTTCGACCACGTTGTTTTTTAGAAACTCAATCACCTCCTTCAATCCGTAAGACCCTTTTCCGGTGTTTGTGTTAATCTCCCTGAACAGGTCCTCAACCATTTTTTTCTCTTCGACCAGTCTGAAATTCCCTAGAATGTCGGCAGATTTTGCAAAAGCCTCCCTGATGCCTTCGGCTCCTGCATATGACGAATCAATCGTGTTGATGATGTTGTTTTGCAACCTGTATTCAAGATACCCGCCGTTGATGAAATCTTCCTTTGTAGGGCCTGGTCCGGAAATGATCAATCCTTTCACTGGGTAAATGTCGATAAAGTACTCCCTGGTAACCTGTGCAACTCTGTTGTAAAAATAACTTAATTCCATCTCTCTTAGTTTCTGAAATCTTTTTGCAGACTGTCCGCCCTGCCTGTGCTTTCCTGCGACTCCAGAACCTGTCTGCCCTAAAACTTCGATTTTATCCCCGTACAACAGTCCCCATCCTGCATCTTTTGCATCAATTGCAAGAAATCCGATTAGGTTGTCATCCTTTAGCATCTCCTTTAGGATGTCAACATGAAAATGATCATCGCATCTGTAAAGGTACTGGTTCAAATCCTTTGGGGGGTTTATCTCCCAAATTGTTACCACCTCGCTTCCTAGCTGGCCACCTTCCTCCGGTGGCAGCGCTCCGCAAAACACCACCAGTCCTTTCTCCGGGGTCTTTTTGTACATCTTTAATCTTTGAATGACCTTGCCCAGGGAATCGACAACGTGTGATCTTGTCAAATCTGATTTTATGTTGTCTGCAGTTCCCTGCTCTTGCTGCAGCGAGCTGATGATTTCGTGCAGTTGCTTTCCCTTCGGGATGTATACAGTAATTAATTCGGTGCCTCTGCCGGATTTTTGGGATAGCTCCTCCAGGGTCTTTCTGATTTTGTATATTTTGACGGAATCTTGTTTCTCGATCTCAATCTTGGGCATTACATCACATCACTAAATTGCGAATATATCTTTTTGATTGTTTTTTGAATCACAATTCGTCAAATGTTTTAAGAAATACTTCCAAGGGCTGATTCCCTCTGATTTTGATCATTTTTTCTCCGTTAAACACCAGAAATGACGGCGTTGCATCGATTCCTATCTCCTTTCCAAATTCGTAAAGAGACATTACCTTGCTTTGGTATTTGTGATCATCGAGACATTTGTTAAATTTATCCAAATCCAAATTCACGGCAGTTGCAAATTTGTCCAGGGATTCCCTGGTGACCCAGCCCGTTTTTTCTCCGCCCCAATTGTCATACAGTTCATCATGATACTGCCAATACTTTTCTTGATCTTGCGCGCAATGTGCCGCCTCTGCGGCAAGAAGCGAATCGGGGCCGTTTAGCGGAAAGTCTTTGAAAACAATCTTCAC
>JAQBHN010000109.1:0-4643 GCA_032127635.1 Nitrososphaerota archaeon | reverse complement strand
GAAATTAAAAGTGCAATTATCAAATCTGCTCAAGAAATCCAGTTGCCACCCAAGGCTGCATCTTTTGCCGAGTCGTGCATTGACACACTGATTTCTTCAGAATCAAAAATTCATGGAATTCCTGAGGAATCAGTCCATTTTCACGAGGCATCAAGCATTGATACTTTGGTCGATATTATTGGGGTTGCAATTGCATTGGATGATTTAGGATTATTTGATGAAAAAATCATCTGCTTGCCTGTTGCAGTTGGCGGCGGCTCTGTAACATTTTCACATGGAACCATGTCAAATCCAGCAAGCGCAATTCTTGAGATTTTTAAAAATTCAAATTTAATCATTAAAGGAAATGATGCAAATGAGGAACTTTCAACTCCTACTGGAGCCTGCATCTTGGTGAATTTGGCTCATGACTCCGCCCAGTATTATCCTTCAATGAAAGTTACATCGATTGGTTACGGCGCCGGCCAAAAAGATTTTGAAACTTTTTCCAATGTTTTAAAAATTGTCAGAGGCCGTGATAATAATTTTGAAACGGATTCTGTGAAAATCCTCGAAACAAACGTTGACGATGTTTCAGGAGAAATTTTGGGACACCTTATTGAGAAAATTATGGGGCAAGGGGCACTGGATGTCTCTATTTACCACGGGATTACAAAGAAGGGAAGGCCTACAAACCTTGTATCTGTCATATGTTCTGATGAAAATGTTGATAAAATTACAGACACGCTGGTAATGGAAACAGGAACCTTGGGAATTCGAATTTCAGACTCTGATAGATTAATCGTTCCTAGAACAAACTACGATGTTTCCATACCTTTGTATGGGCAATCTTTTCTAGTGCATTACAAAAAGTCCTCATTTAAAGGAAAAACCGATTTTAAAATAGAGTTTGATGATTTGAAAAAAATCTCCAACGCTGTAGACAAATCGATTAAAGAAACAGAAGTATTACTGAGAAAAGAGATTGAAAAATTGGAGATTGATGATGACAAAACTCGATGATCTTGTAAATTGGTTTGAGGATAAAAACAAGGTCATGGTTGCCCTTTCTGGAGGTGTTGACAGTGCACTAGTCGCATACGCCGCATTTCAAAAACTAGGAAATTCAGCCATTGCAGTAACTGCCGATTACAAAACTCTGTCTCAGGAAGAACATGAAACAGCCAAACAGATTTGCTCTGAGATTGGAATCACTCAACTCTTTTTGGATTACAGTGAACTTGAGAATGAAGATTTTACAAAAAATGATTCAAATCGATGTTTTCATTGTAGGCTGGAATTGGGAGACCATCTGATAAATCTGGCAAAAGAGCATGATGTGGAGATTATTGTCGATGGGACTAATCTTGATGATTTAGGTGATTACAGGCCTGGAATTGAGGCATTAAAGCAAAATGGAATACGAAGCCCACTTGTAGAGACAAATTTCTCAAAATCACAAATCCGAGAAGTCGCCAAAATGATAGGGCTGTCTGTGTTTGATAAACCGTCCAATTCATGCCTGGCCTCGAGAATTCCTTGGGGTCAAAGAGTGACCGCTGAAAAATTAATTCGAATAGAATTTGGCGAGACTATTGTTAAACAACTAACAAAAGTAAAACAGGTTAGAGTTCGTGACATTAACGGTTCTGCAAAAATTGAAGTTGAAAAACACATGATACCTAGATTCGACGAAATTACTTTAAAACAAATCACTGAGAAATTAAAGATGATTGGTTTTACTTCTGTTGAGGTTGATCAGGAAGGCTATGGACCGGGAAAAATTAATGTGATTGCAGATTGATTTATCTCGATAATGCGGCCTCAACTCAGATTCATGAAGATGTTTTAGAGTCAATGCTGCCATATCTTAGAGAGCAATATGGTAATGCATCGTCAATCCATAGATATGGCAGACTTGCACGTAAGGCTATTGAAAAAGCTAGAAAACAAATCGCGTTATTGATCAACGCTGATCCTTCTGAGATTTTGATCACTTCTGGCGGTACCGAATCAAACAACACGGTTCTGATGGGAATATCCCGAGACGGTGATTCTAACCGTATAGTCACATCCTCAATAGAGCATGATGCAATTTTAGAACCTTGTAAAAAACTGACCCAAAATGGATTCCATGTTGATTATTTGCCTGTTGACAAATTTGGATCTGTGGATCCGTCAGAATTGGAGAATCATCTGTCCGACAATACGTGTCTTGTTTCTATAATGTTTGGAAACAATGAAGTTGGAACGCTTCAAAAAATTTCCCAAATTGCCAAAATATGCAATGAGCGAAAAATCCCCTTTCATACAGATGCAGTACAAGCAGTTGGCAAAATTCCAATCAATGTTAAGGAATTGGGCATAGATTTACTATCAATTTCTTCTCATAAACTCCATGGCCCAAAAGGAATAGGCGCACTATACATCAAAAACGGCATCAAAATTGATCCCGTAATTTTAGGCGGTGGTCAGGAACGTGGATTACGTTCTGGTACTGAAAATGTTGCTAATATTGTTGGATTTGGCCAGGCATGTGAAATTGCCAAAAATAATTTGAATGATAATATGGAATATGTTGGTAAACTTCGAGATATGCTGATTGAAAAAGTATTGGATGAAATTCCCGAAGTGACTTTGAACGGTGATCCTAAATCTAGATTGCCGAACAATGCCCATTTTACATTCCTTGGTGTTAATGGCGAGGATCTTATAATCAAACTTGATGAATATGGAATTGCCGCTTCTACAGGTTCTGCATGCTCTGTTAATACTCAAAGAGCGTCACATGTTTTACAGGCCATGGGGTTTTCTCATGAACAGATAACTGGATCACTTAGATTGACCATGGGCGTGTTTAACAGTGAAAAAGATATTGAGCAGACGGTAGCATCTCTGAAAAAAATAGTTGAAGAGCTGAGGGCTTTTTCGCCTTTCAAAGAAAAATATTCTTTCGGTTCTAAAACTTAAACGCCAATTTGAAATTTATTTCTGGTAGCTAAAACTGTCGCCATAATTCCGACAATTAAAACCATCATCGCAATTGTGCCAAACTCTGGAATGACATAAGTTCCAATTATTTCGATATCTGAATCCCCCTGTTCAAAGTTGATTGTTATGACTCTTGATTCTGAATGGACTGCAGGTTCGTAACTTTCAACCTCAATGCCGTCTATCAGGATGATGAATGTGTCGTCTTTGCCATCCTGTTTTTCTGCCCCTATGAACTCTCTGGGGAGATCCAGTGTTATTTCTCCTTCATCTGTTGCGTCAATTTGCACTATGATTGCAAAAGTTTTTGAATCCACCACCATGTTTTTGACCGTGCCGCCTTTGATGGTATATTTCACATCAATTGTTCCACTGCTTCCAGCATCTACTTCAAAATTGGTTGTGGTTTCAGATACTTCTGATTTGGATGAATAGATAAATTCTGTTTCTGAAATTGTTACCCCTCCTGCCTCATATGACGCTCTTACCGAATATGTGCCTGATTTTTTCCACAATGGGCCTTCTGCAAGTATTGTATGTGAAAATGTTCCGTCCTGCGCAATTGGCTTTTGTGCAATTGCCACCATAGTCCCTTCTCTAAATATTTGTATTACAACATCTACTCCTGGTATGGGGGTGCTCACTTCACCTGAAATTACAATCGTATCGCCTTCATTATAATTATTATCGTCTGTTTCAACCAAAACTAAAAATCCTTCTGCAAATACTGTTCCTGTGGAAATCACTAGTAATAATGCAAGACTGTAAAATATTCTGGAATCCACAAATATTTCAACGCTCATTTGTATATTTCCTTTACTATTAAAAAATGAAAAAATGAAAAAAGTTGTGTGACTTTTAGTATCTTGGCATAATGCTTAGTCTTGATTTTGCAGATACTGCAATTACTGAGATAATTGCTACTGCTAGAATCATGGCTGCGATTGTACCAAATTCTGGAATCACAAAGGTACCGATTATTTCAATTGTTTCAGCGCCTGCTGGAAACTTTACTGTTACTTTGTTTGCAACAATTTCTACATCATCCCATTGCTCGCCATCTACTAGTACCATGAAGATACCGTCTATGGTTGCTTTTGATGGGGTTACTGTTAGCGTTCCGTCTTCTTTAGCGTTGATACTGATGACAATTGAACCATTATCACCAGGATTGAGAGATGCACTGGTTACTGTTCCGCCTGAAATTTTAAATGGCATACATTGACCACTTGCAGATAATTCATTAGCACCACATTGGTTGTCTGTGGTTGGCGTTTGTCCATATGCGTCTCCACCAGTTAGTTGAACTTTGACACTGTTATTTTTTTCATTACTGCCATAGTTTGCTTTAATGGTGTAGGTACCGTCGTATTTCCACATTGCACCTGCTGTGTTTAGCGTTGTCTCAAAACTATGATTTGTTACAGTGATTTGATCAATTGTAACAATGGAGTTCAGAGGACTAATCACAGTAATTGTAACTGGATATCCAGATTCATTTGCCACTTGGCCTTCTACCTTAATTATGTCGTTATGACCATAATCTGCTTTGTCTGTCCAAACAGATACCGGTATTGCATTCATGAGTGCTTTTGATGCCATTATTTTTGCATCCTCTTGAGTACAACCTACACATGCTGGATTTTGTTGAGCATATGCTGATGACACGGTTA
>JAQBHN010000108.1:0-7944 GCA_032127635.1 Nitrososphaerota archaeon | reverse complement strand
CTGTACAGTCTACAATCAGGTCATACTCTTTTTCTAATTCTTCCAGCTTTGGTGCTTCTCCATAGATGACTTTGGAATCCTTGATGAAATCTTTGATCAGTGCCAGTTTGTCATATGTGCACAATCCCTTTAGTCCGATATCGAATTTTACATCGTCATTCATTTTTACATGCATTTTTTTACCGTCATGAATTAGAAAGTCGTTAAAATCCCTGCCAGTTTTTTTACAAAATTCAGTTAATACTGGCTTTATCGTTCCCCATGCGCAAATAGAGTCATGGCTTTCTTCTCGCATTCTCTCGTATCCTGTTACCTCGTGCTCTGAATTTTTCAGCCTTGCCATGAGGTAAGACCCAGCTACACCCATACCCATAACTGCAATCTTCAAGATGTTCTGCAGTTTTCCCTCGCCTAATAAATACACTATCTGGAAATCTCACTAGTTCATTTTGATTAGTAGGAAAAGATAGCGTTGGTTAAATATCAAAATCTTCTTTGTAATGATAAGAAAAGATTGTCTTTCGTCTGATTACAAAATGTTTCAGGCCTTAAGAGAACTGCTGTCATCAGAGAACCTGCTGGTTACTGATTTTAAGCGAAGAACTGTCATCGGCACCCAATGGGCGTTGATCTTAAGTTCTGCTGTCTTTTCGTTTCATTTAATTTAGATAATAACTCCCTAGTATCATGGATGTTTTTGAGGCAATAGAGACCAGACGTGCAATCAAAAAGTTTGACAGTACTTTTAAAATGAATAGTGACGATGTCACAAAATTAATGAGCCATGTAATTTTGGCTCCAACCAGTTACAACCAGCAGAACTGGAGGTTTGTCTATGTTACTAATCAGGATGTAAAAGAAAAGATTTCAATTGCTGCTAGAGGCCAGGCCCAACCTAAGGATGGCTCTTTGGTGATAGTACTGTGTGGGGATATGACTTCATGGAGTACAGAACCACTACGTTACTGGAAGAATCATCCTGTAGAAAAACAAGAGATGGTAGCAGCTGCACTCAAGCGAAAATATGATGGTGATTTACAAAACCAACGCGATGAGGCAGTTCGTTCTTGTGGAATGGCTGCTCAAACTATAATGTTAGCAGCAAAGCAGATGGGCCTTGACTCTTGTCCTATGGTGGGCTTTGAGTATGATGAACTAGCTGAATTAATCAAATTACCTGAAAACCATTTGATTGTAATGATGGTTGTAGTTGGAAAAAGAGCAGAGGATGCCGGTGTCCGTGGAGGCCAATTGCCTTTGGATGAGGTAGCCTTTGAGAATAGTTTCTAGCATCTAGGCATATCTTTTATTATCATTATACCATATGAATTTCATGGGTGCAGAAGAGGCAATCAAGAAACTAGAAGTTTCCAATCAGGGATTGAAGGTAATTTTAGAGAATCTCGACGAGCAGCTAAATGAGATTCGCTCTGACCCAAAACTCGCGGGAATGGTCGACGACTTGGAGACTCTATTTTACGCATATCTGAAAACCTGGATTAAAAGCAATACCGAAATCCTTGAGATTTTGAAAAAAGATTCAAAACAAGAATTAAATCAGAATTTTACAAAATAATTAAATTCTATAATTGCATAAAGTCTTCAAATTACAAGCATTACACTTGTTTACACTGTTGTGATGCTCAGGTTCTGTAATTCCAAGTGATATAGTTGTAAATTTTTGCAATGACACATTCAGATAATGAAGTGAGAAAGCATCTTGAATTTCTGAGAATACTTTGTATGGCTCTCTAGTCTTTCTATCACAAATTCTAATCTGCCATTTTTTTTCAGTGTGTGGCATTTCAAAGAAATCCTCTGCATTGGGCTTTCTCTTTGAGGAAAAACTAGAGTTGAGATAGGTCAACACTTGTAGTAATTGGCTAGGGTATGGTTGTGTTTTAGAATCATAAGTTTGTGGACGTCCTGCAAATTTATCATCTTGAACAATTAACGTTTCATCTACTCTGAGAATTTTATCAATTCTTCCTGATAGTGTAAGGAGCACATTCTCTTTAGGAAATTCAAACGGCATCATCAAAGTAGAGTGGATATTCTCTCTTGCAAATTCAATGTTTTCTTCTTTATCTTCAATTTGTTGTATGGATACTGGTTCTAGTTCAACATGTTCTTGCTCGTACTTTTCTTCTGCATGATGTGCTTTTGTTCCCTGAATGAGTGATTGTGATGGTTTTGGCTTTACACCTTTGATTGATAGAGGGATTTTGTATTCACAATACCCTAAGGAATCTGCAAAATCAGTAACTGATGCGTTTAGAAAAGTAATGTCGTTTTCTTTGTTGATTTTAATCAAGATACTTTAGATCCTATTAGTAACTATTCAATATTTTCTGTTCCTTGAAATTTTGCAATTACATCGGGACTCACTTGTGCAGTGGGTTCATTATTTACTATTTTATTTTTTTCATCTGATGTATGATTTCCTTTTAGTTCTAAAAGTTTAGATTTATTTTTGTCTAACCCTTTAGAGATGATTTGATATCCTGATTCTCCTATTTCACTATGAGTTGGAACCACAAAACCATCTTTTTTTAAATCTCGTAAAATTGGCTTTATGATGGTCCCCTTTATTCCAAGATGTGCACCAATTTGTGATAAGGTTACAACAGCATTCACATTTTGTGAATAGCAATCATGAAGATAATTTAGAATTTGATCCTTTGTTCTTTGTTTCATGTTCCTGCATCCTTTGGTCATAGGGGTTAAAATTTTTTTAAATTATTTTCAAAAAATACCATTTAATTTCATTTTCTCAGGCTCGAATTAAATGGCAAAAAATGGTGTTGTAAAAAAATTGCATAGATCAGCTTTGAAGATTTGCCAAAAATACTTGGATAAATGTATCTAATTTTTCAAAAACCTATTCAATCAATATTGCAGGTTTAAACGGCCTTGCATGTCTTGCTTTTCCTTTAGGATCATAAATGTCTGAATCACTTTCTGAATAAACTGTAATCTCTACACCAAACTCTTTCTTTCCAATACTGGATAATTCAGATGACAAAAATTCTTTTTCATCAAATGACTCTGATTCTAATTTCATAGTTTTGATTTCCTCTGACTCTGAATGCAAATCCTTGATTACTTTTTGGATGTAGTCTGGCATTTTTTTGGACTCTGTAGTTTCAGGATCTGCAATTAACTCCTTCATTACAACTCCCATGTTATTCTGCCCCCCTACCATTATTCCTAAAATTTTACGATAAACTTTAGATTTGAATTCATCTGAATTTACATAGATTACAATTTTTTGTGGATTAATTTTTGTAACTTTGAGAATATTTGCAATATCATCTATCGTTGATTTTAGTAATTCTTCGGACTGTATTGATGCTGCATCTACTTTGTCCTTTGAATATTCAGGCCATGCTGACTTTGATGCCAGTCCCGTCTGTCCGAGTTTTTCCCACATTTCTTCTGCAATATGTGGTGCAAATGGGGACAACATTGCAACACGAACAGAATTGATGTAATGTAATATTCCTGATACATCATCTCTACCTTTAGCTTCTACTCTCTTACTATACCAGCTCAAATCAGTTTCAAATGTAAATAAAATATCCTGTAATGCTTCACGCAATCTCATTTTTTCTACAGCTTCTGTAACCTGTATTGTCATATTCTGGGTTTTTGATAAAATCCATCTATCTTCAGCTTGTAACTCTCCAATTGTTCCTTTTTTGAGCCTAGAACACTCCTCTAGCAATGATGCTATCTTGTTTTGAATGCCATACACTGATTCCATGTTAAAATCAGCATCTTGTAATAATTCAGCTGATGAAATTATTGCTAGTCTTATGGGGTCTGCACCATGGTCTCTAATTGCAGTACGTAGTGGAATGATATTTCCCATACTCTTACTCATCTTAGCACCATCCATCATGACACTACCATTAACTACAATTTCTTTTGGCCATAATTTTTTCTCAAATATTGCAACGTGGTTTAAGACAAAAAATGATAGATGGTTTTGTACCAAATCTCTACCTGAATGTCTTGAATCAACTGGATAGAAATATTGAAATTCTTTTTTCATTGTATTAATTACATCCTCTGTAAGGTTGGATGTTGATACAGCTAGAGACAAATTTCCTTTATCTAATAATATGTAATCAAAGAATTCTCTAGTTAAATTCTCAGCATTAACTGTACCATCATTTACAAATCGTGAAATTGTATAATATGCCATGTAAATTACAGAATCCGATAGTGACTCTACAATCCAATCCTTGTCCCATGGTAACTTTGTTCCCAACCCTTGCTGTCTTGCACATGCTCGCTCATGCAACCAATCAATTACCTCTTTGAATTCTGTTCTAATATTACTTGGTAGGATGTTCATCTCATCAAAACAATTACGAGCAAGTTCTTTCCATTCTTCATCTCCGTAATTCAAAAACCATTGATTGTTCAATATTTTAACAACACATTCTGCACCACATCTACAATGTACTGGAGCATTTTCAAGTACTGGAAATTTTTCCAAATGATTATTTTCTTGTAGCCATGCTCTTACTTTATCTCGTCCAAACTGGACTTTTTCATTGTTAAATTGTGCACATTTTTCATTTAATTTTCCATCCGTAAACTCTTTGAGATACAATTCTTTTGTAGCCTCTTCTAGTTTGGAATCAGACTGGTCTGATACTCCTAATTTTTCACAAATCTGTCTTGCAGGATATTCATCGTATCCTTCAGTAACTATGATGGGTATAGGCTCGATTTTTGAGGCTAATTCGTGATTTTTAGCCTTCAAGTCCATCAATGCCTGGTAGTCTTTTGGTGCATGTGCAGGGACTGACATTACAAGACCAGTTCCCATTCCAGGCTCTACAAATTCAGCAGGCAAAATTGGAATCTCATTGCCATTATTTGGTGCAATAGCTGATTTTCCTATAATCTCACTACCTGCAATATCTCCAATTATTTTTACTTCTTTTTCAAAGAATGCAATCTTTTTTGCACATTCTTCAGAAACTATCCATGTTTCATTATCAACTTTAACTTTTTTGTATACTACATTTGGATTAACCCAGAGATTAGTTACGCCGAAAATTGTTTCAGGTCTTAGTGTTGTAACTGGAAATACAAATTCACCAAATGAAAATTTGACTAGGAAATTTTTGTCATCAATTTTTGGTTCTACATCACCCATTGTATCGTGCTGTGATACGGGATTCTGATCCTTGGGACACCATCCGACCGGATGGCTCCCCTGGATGATTTTACCATTCTCTTTGAGCGTTGTAATTTGCCACTCGATAAACTTTTGATAACCTGGAACTATAGTAGTAAACTCTCGTCTCCAATCAATTGAATAGCCCATCTCAATCATTCCTGATTTTATCTCTTCATGAAAGTAATCTGCAATTTTAATTGGTTCAACAAATGTTTTGATATCCTCTTCTGGAACATGATATACGTTTCTCAATCCGTCAAGGATTTCTTTTTCTCCAGCTTGAATTCTTCTTGCCATTCCTAATACGGGAGTTCCAGTATAATGGAACCCCATTGGAAACAATACGTTATATCCTTGCATTCGATAAAATCTTGCATGAACATCAGCTAGTGTGTATGTTCTGCCATGTCCTATATGTTGTGGAGAGTTTGGATACGGATATGCAACCGTGATGAATTTTTTCTCCTTCTCGTTTGGGTTTGTCTCAAAGTCTTTTGATTCGGCCCATTTGTTTTGCCATTTAGTTTCTATTTCATTCCAGTTTATTGTCATTATATTATCCTAAAATCATTGATTTTGCTTTGGCTATTGCCTGCTCTTTTTTAGATGTGTCTTTTCCTCCCCCCTGGGCAAATTTGGCATCGCCACCACCAGAACCGCCCAAAATTGAGGCTATTTCCTTGGCTATTTCACCTGAATTCACGCCTGATTTTGCCCCTGCATACACCATAATTCTGACAGTTGGTCCTGATTCAAAAATTCCACAAAATGCTGCAGTACTATCTTTGGCAACTAGCTTCTTTCCAAAGGTTTGGTGGAAGTAATCATCATAGTTTTCACTTGATGTAAAGCAGATTTTATTTTTAATTGCAATGCCGTCAATTTCTCCTGATTCGCCAGCCAGAATCTTTTCCAATAGTATGGGAATCTGCTCTCTTGCTTTTTCTTTGTTTTCCTCTCTCTTCTTTTCTAATTCTTGCTTTGCAATATTTTCTAATTCCTGTTTCTTTGATTCCTCTTCTTGGTCTTTTACATACTGATACGCTGTGGGGCCTGAGACAAACTCTATGCGAACCACACCGTCTTGAATTCTTTTAGTTTTTGTAATCTTGATTAGTTCTATGTCTCCAGTCCTTTTCACATGTGTTCCGCCGCATGCCTCAACGTCCTTGTCCTCGATTGACACTATGCGTACGGATTTTACTGGAACCACGCCGCCCTGATAAATTCTAAATCCGTACTTTTGCTCTGCAGTTCCCCTGTCGTAATAATTGATTGATACGGGATAGTTCTCCGTTACCATCTGGTTTGCAGCGTCCTCTATTTTCTTTACTTCATCATCCGTCAGTGAAGAGTGATGTGTGATGTCTAGCCTGGCATGATCATGGTCTTTGAATGCAGAGTGCTGCCAAATCCATGAGCCGAGAATCTTGCGAGATGATGCGTTGATAATGTGGGTGCTGGTGTGATTTTTTGTAATGTCTGCCCTTCTTTTTTCATCCACTTTGCATTGTACCGTATCGCCTTCCTTTGGGACTCCTCCCTTTAGCTTGTGGACAATAATGTGTGCGTGCTTGTCTACGTCAGCTACTTCAAATCCCGCAATGCTGCCGTGGTCTGGTTCTTGCCCTCCCCCTCTTGCGTAAAATGACGTTCTGTCAAGCACTACCATGTCATCAAAGACTTTGATTACTTTGGCATCAAATTCCATCGGGTCATCTTTGTAAAACAGGGTCTCTGTTTCAGGCAGCTCGTCTAGCGGAAGTTCTGTGACTGCCTTTTTCTTTTCAGACTGGTGCAAATCGGATAGTTTTGAATAAAATGATGACGGAATCTCCGCTATTGCGTCTACTTCCTTGAGATATTCTGGCGTAATGCCGTCTGATTCGTACAGTGTGATGAGCTCATCCACTGTTGGCACGCCTCTCTCGCGAATCTTTTCCGCCTTTTTCTTCATGTGGACTTTGGAATCCTCGTATCTTGCAGACTCTAGCTTGAGAATCGTCTTGACGTCCTCCCTTTTCTCATCTAGTTCCGGATACGTGTCTTTGAGATAATCAATGTGGGTGTCAATCAAATCATCTATGTCTAGTTTCAGATTCAATCTGTTGATTGTCCCGTTGATTCTTCGCAGCATCATTCTGAGGTTATACCCTCCGCCGACATTACTTGGCAGTGCGCCGTCCGTAATTGCAAAGATTAGGGTTCTCAAATGATCTGCAATCAGATACACTCCTTCAAGCGGCGTAATCATTTTCTCCAGCTGGGAATCTGTAATTCCCGCATTCTTTACTGCAAGACGTCTTACATCGTTTAGATCATCGAAATGATCAATCCCTTTTGCAATTTCTGTAAAGTACCTTTTCAAAATTTCTGAATCCGAATCAATTCCAATTTTTTCAAACAATTTTCCGTTGACCGGGCCAAAACAGCAGTCATATGCAGTTGGCGTTCCCATTGTAATCCATGCAAATCTCTCAAGCCCCGCACCCATGTCGATTACTCGCTGGTCGAGTGTGGTGTGCTGTCCAAGATCTCCTTGGAATTCGGTGAATACGGCATTTCCCAGTTCCAACCCCCTGACAAAGTATTCCAGTGACGGGCCAAAAGAGCCACCGCCTGCCCACACATCCTCTACAAATACAACCTCCTCTTTTTTAATTCCAAACTGATCAGTCAATAACCTGAAATCCAAATCAACACATTCGTCCTTCCAATACCCTCCCAAATCCGGAACACTGTGC
>JAQBHN010000107.1:0-30107 GCA_032127635.1 Nitrososphaerota archaeon | reverse complement strand
GACATGTTGCATTTAAAGGAAATCCAAACGTAATTGCAAACCTGATTGGAATGGACGGTTCCATGTGCAGAGGCGGTTATTTCCACGGAGTGATTGCTTCTTACTTTCATGACATTACGGAAACTGGAGAGCCATTTCCATCGACCTACAAAACGATTTGTGATGAATTGATAGGTTCATCAAACTATCAAGACTGTATTCACGGGTTAGGTCACGGATTAGTTCATTATTTTGGTGATGAGTTAAGATCCTCAGTTGAATCATGTCATGACATGTCTTTTTACCAAAATAGACTGTGTATGAAAGGAGTAATGATGCAGTATACTGATAATGTGTTAACAAGGCAAGGAATTTCAAAAGACGTTCTTTCTAATCTTTGCATTGAATCAGAATTAGACAGTATTGATTTTCAAGAATGTAGCATGTCTGTAGGGACTACTTTGGCATTTTTTACCAATCATGATTTTGAAGATGGGGCAAAGTCATGTAAACTAGTTGAGCATGAGCAAGGTCAAAACTATTGTCTTGAAGGATTAAGATTAGAAATTCAGGATTCAGAAAAATATGATGCTGAACCACTTACAGAAGATATTAGAGAAAAGTTTCAACCCCAATTCATTGAAGGAACATCAAAAATGATTGATATTCAAAGCCCTGCAATAGTTTCTGATTTTCAAATTATCCCTGAAATAGGCATGATCTCGTTTTCTATTGACAGACCACAATACGTGATATTGTATATTCCAAGTGAGTTTGTCACTTCAAAAATGATAGTGACAGTAAACAGTCAGATTCCTAATGAATTGAGTACTAAAAACAATGTTTTAGGGGAAGATATCGTCATGATAAGATTTGTGCCTGATGATTCGGGACTAGTAATGATTGCCCCATTATCCTAGCAATGAAGTAATAAAATCAGCAATCGTTTCAATAATATTTTTCATGGCGTCTATATTGCAAAATTTGTATTTAGTCTTAAACCAAATTCAATCTTGTATTTTAAAATCCATATTGAAATCAAGTTCGAGTGCGCTAAACAAACTGGCTAAATCCTGTCAAGGTTTATAACCAAAAATTGGGCACACAACACAAAATGGGACTTGTAAAAGACGTAATCAAGGAAATTGGGAACAAATCAAGGGAGTTCTATGAATTTGTTTTGCCGCCAGTTGACATGTATCTCAGTGATGAAAATCTAAAAGTCGTGATTGATATTCCCGGATTTACAAAAAAAGAAATTGAGTTATCGTTATGTGGGGATATTCTCTCCATCAATGCAAAAAAAACAATTGATGAAAAAGAACAGGAGTCATTGATTTCGAACCAAAGACCAAATGTGATTGATAAGAAAATCAGACTTCCCATGGAAATCAAACAGGGAGAAGAAAAAATTGAATCTGCAAAATATGAAAACGGCATTCTTACATTAATTATTCCCGTAACAAAGAAGGGAAGAGATATTACGATAGAATAACCTAATATTTTCTAAAAAATACGGAAGTCAGCATTATCAAACCTGAACTAATCATACCAACAAAACCGAGTAATTCAGATGATTGGTATAAGAATACAGAACCAAGAAAAGTTGCCGATGCAAACATGCTTCCGCCGATTAAAACCACAGGTCTTCCTTTCTTCATGTAGATTCGAGCTTCATCCATGAGTTTTTTCATCTCAGGTCCAATTCTAAGTGCCGAATCGATTGATTTTGAGAAATTATCAAATGAAATCTTCAATTCTTCAACATATGCACGTGGGATAAGATTTTCCTCCTGTAAGATATTTTTTAAAACTTTGACAAACTTGAAATCCACATCGTGGGTTATGTAGATTCCTTCAATTATCGATGCCATTCTCATATACAAAGCTAAATTCTTGGGCAATACGAATGGAAATTTGCTCATTGTTTGGTTTGCAAGCTCCATCAAACTTTGAACCTCCATTTCATCGGGCTTGTTTCCGTGCATTGATCGAATTGAGAGCTCAATTCCTTTTTCAATTACCTCTCTGTTGTAACCAGGAGCCAGCATTGAAAGATCAATCATCGCATTGACTACTCTGGAAGGATTTTTTTCAACTAGTGCAAGATAGAGCCGAATTAGCCTGAACCTGGTCTCATTGTTTATTCGTCCAACCATTCCATAGTCGTACAAAATGAGTTTTCCGTCATCAGTTACTGAAATGTTGCCAGGGTGAGGATCTGCATGGAATATGGAATGTTTGAGAAGCATTGTAAAAAACACCTTGTGAACGTCAATTACAAGCTGCTCCCTGTCAATTCCTTTCTCATTCAGGGCTTTTACATCCGTAACCTTGATTCCGGGAAGATACTCCATTGTAAGGACGTTTTTTGATGAATAGTCATCATAAACAGACGGCACGATGACTTTGTCTGAACTAGCCATATCGTGTTTGATTTGTTTAAGATTCAGGAGTTCATTTGTGTAATCCATCTCTTCGTGAATCGTTTCAATGAATTGAGAAAGCATTGCTTTTGCAGAGTAACGCAAGTTTGGATCAACGAATCGTAATGCCAAAGGAAGAACTTTTTTCAAGACTTGGAGATCCTTCGCTACAACCTTTTCAATTCCCGGTCTTTTCACTTTTACAACAATCTGCTGACCAGAAATAGAGCCACGGTAAACTTGGCCTAGCGAGGCCCCAGAAATTGGGTTGGGATCAATCGCATCAAATTTTTCATCAATTGGGCCAAGTTCTTTTTCAATTATTGGTTTTACTTGATCAAAAGGTGCAGAAGGAACGCAGTCTTGAAGTTTTGAAAGCTCTTCCAAATACGGTTGAGGTAAAATGTCTGCTCTTGAAGAAAGCCATTGTCCCAACTTTATGTATACTGGCCCTAACGAAACGAATGTGTCAAGAACCTTTCGAGCGTTTTTTCTAAACTGTTCTGTATCAATTTGATTTTTTTCCTGATTAATCCATTTTTTCCTATCCTTACGCAATGCAAGAATGGATGGAAAAAGTTTGAAGAGTACTTGGATTGTTCTTACGGTGGTCATTGTAATTACTCTAGATAGTTTTTTATTTTCTTAGCAGCTAAATACCCCACACATCCAGAAATTATTGCAGATGTCAGCCCAGAAGCAATTGTCAGTTTTTTTGAATTTTTGTCCAATAAATTTTTTGTAATTTGTGAGCCTCCAAAAACAGCACACGCCAAACCAATTAAGACCTCAGGTGCGTCGCAAACTAAATGTCCAATAGGATCTTTTCGCGGATCAATTCTATCATTGTGAACTAGAAATTTATCAGCATATTCTCTAATGTGCAAATTGCCATAGCGGTATTGTTTGTCTGCACCGTTTTTTTGTCCCAGAAATGTTTCTTGAGCTTCTTCAGGCATAAATTCCCGTAGTTCTTTTGGAACTTCAATTTCATCGCCAGGCATAATCGCAAGATCCAGTAATCGCTTATAATCTTACGGTCAAAAACACGAATAGTCTAAGACCAAAAACAAATTGTATTTTGGTGACGACTAGTCTGACAATTGTAAAACGGCATTTAGATCTCACTGAGAATTTCTACGAATGTATTTTATCAAAATAAATTTAATTCAAATGGATAAGATGCATGATTTGCTCAAAAAAGACATCAGGCAATCTATCATATTAAGAAGTCAGGGTGTTTGCAGTTGGCTTTTTGCAAACATTGCAAAACTGATTGAAAATGTCACCAACATCAAAATCCCGGTAACGTATGCATAGTTAAAACCAATACCGGGATGAGTTTCTTGGTGATAGTAATTAATTAAAAAAGTTACAACGGACAAAATGACTCCTACAATCGCTAATTTTTGATATGTTTGCAATAAAAATTTCATTGCCAACTACCATACGAATTCAGGAAAGCTGTCAACACTTACAATAGCGGCGTTGTGACAAATCCTACAATACTACCCACCAGAAAGAGAAATAGATCCTTTGCCATACCTGATATTACTTACTTAAGATATGATATAATTATGATGTAAATTTCCCAAAAATGGAAATCAGCATCATCTACGGTTTAGATTCCATTTGAGACAGTTTTGTAACTACTTGCTCTAGTTCTGCCGTGTTTTCTTCAATTACTTGTTTTATTACATTGATCTCTTTATTGATTTGATCAAGATGAACATCGTCAGAATTTTTGATTTGATCCTCTAATTCGTTTAGGATTTTTTGATTTTGCTGATTGATTTTTTCTAATTCATTTTTGTATGTCTCTAATTTTTCATATTGACTTGTGATTTCAGGAACATCGATGTATTTTTCAGATGTCAGAAAACCCAAAGAGATTACTATGCCTCCCATAGCTAAAACTGCAATGAGAATGATAACAGTTAATCTCAATTTGTTGTTCCCTGTTTCCCCATTGAAGATTTAAAATTATATCTTCAACTTGCCTCAATTGCAGGTTTTTTACGCCTACGGATTATATAGAATGCAGCACCGATCATCAAAACGACCGGAATGATTACCATAACAGGGTCAGTAGCATCATCATCGTCATTTGATGGCTCATTGACAAAAATCCTTTGATCATGAGTTAGAAATATCTCATCCCTTGTACTGTCTTTGTATCTCACAGTTATTGTGATGTCATGCTCACCATATCTTGGTTCGCCATCAAATTCAATTGGAAGATTGAATGGCACTGGTGCATCCGTTTCAATTTCATCAATAAATTGGGTGTTTGGTTTGATGTTAGAATTGCCTTTAGGTTCAATAGAAACAAAACCGAATAATCCGTCTTCATTTCCTTCGTTGATTATTTCGCCAATTACCATTTGAGTGCCAGATAATTCAATTACCTCAACGTTGAAGATTGTCAAATCAATCAGCCCTTTGATGTAAAAATCAACAATTTTTGAAATTTGTTCAAGATCCCCATGGGTGTTATAGTATGAAATCAACAGCGGAATTCTCAGAGTATCGCCTTTCAATGATTCTGGAATGTATACAGTTGCAGTCAGATACCTTGCAGATTTAGGAGATATGTTTCCAACATCCCAACTTGATTCTAAAATTACGACATTTTCTATATTAGTGGTTGAAGTGGATGTTGATGCAAGTTCTGTCTGTGTGTTAGATGCAGTAATATCCACACCAGAAATAGGTGCAGTGCCATCATTTGAAATTTCAATAACGACATTATTAGTTCTTAAAGAAGTAAGAAATGGATCCATAGCTTTGACATTAATCAAACTATCACCCGTCACCTTAAAATCAAAATCAGCAAACGTTGTTCGAACTCCAGATTCTCTTAGCCGTGAATAGTCAACTTTTACAGTTCCCGGATATTGTTGAATTTGTGCATTTTTATCAATATTTACAAAAAATGTTAGGTGGAAATTATCTCCTGCTAACGAATTTGAATCACTATCTGCGTGAATTATTGAGCCTGGGCCATCAGATCCTGAAAAACCAAACGGTAAAGACAGCTGACCTCGGATTCCTGAAATATCCTGACTTCCCACATTTGCAAAAACCACTGTAAATGGAACGTTGCTATCGCCTCCTTCAACCTCGATTTTTTTATTCAGAGTGCCAAAGTAAGCGTCTAAAAATTTTACATCGCCGAATTCCCGTTCAAAAGGAGATTGTCCAAATCCGCCTGAAGTGATTTGTGCATAAGAATCATTGAAAATAATTGTCAACAACCCAATTACAAGCAGTGGTAAAATAATTTTAGAGTTCATCATCCAGCAATCTCCATTTCTGATGGCAGATCACCTTCAAATGCCTTACCATCTTTAATTGTTATTACTCTATCAACATCACCAAAGTGTTGTCTATCATGTGTGACAATAATGAACGTTTGATTGAGTTTTTTTGCCATTGATTTCATTAATTGAACTATTGTTGCCGAGGTAACAGAATCAAGATTGCCGGTTGGTTCGTCAGCTAAAACTATTGACGGTTTGTTGATTAATCCTCTTGCAATTGCGACTCTTTGAGCTTGTCCGCCAGAAATTTTATTTGCACGTTTATGCATTTGATCTTCAAGACCAACTATTTTTAGTAATTCAACAGCATCTTTCTCAGTAATTTTACCAGTACCGGAAATTTGTGCTGGCAGTAATACGTTTTCCAGAACAGAAAGATCAGAGAGCAGATTAGAAAATTGGAAAATAAAACCTAGTTTTTTGTTTCTAAATGATGAAATTTGGTTGTCATCAAGTGTAGTAGTGTTTGTCCCATCAATTGATATTTTGCCACTTGTAGGCTGGTCTAACAGTCCAATCATATTCAGTAATGTAGATTTGCCAGAACCGGAGCTTCCTACAATTAAGACGATTTCTCCCCGTTTAATCGAAAATGAGACATCATCAAGAGCTTTTACTCTGTTATCTGCTTCACCGTAAATTTTACTCAAATTATTAATTTCAAGTACGCTAGACAGTTCTCATCGCCTCCACAGGTAATAGTTTTGTAGCTCTATAGGACGGATACAGAGACGCAATTATTGCCAAAATGAATGAAGTGAAGGCAGTCTGAATAATTTTTTCCCAATTGTAAGTTACCTCCAGCGGGAGGCTGCCATTAAATGACATTTTTGTCTCCTTTGCATATACAGTATACCCCAATCCTGCTGCTGTGCCCACACCAGCTCCAATAGCTCCAATTATCATTCCTTGGACAATGAAAATTATCAGAATGTCTTTTCTTTTGGCCCCAATAGATCTCATTACACCGATTTCTCTTGTTTTACCGTTTACCAACATCATTTGAATTGTAACAATTGCAAACGCAGATGATCCCATTCCAAAATAACCAATCATGTTAATCATTGCAATACCAGATCTAAAACCTTGAAGTTGTGCTTCAGAAGCCTCCTCTGTTGTTTCAGCTATAAAATCATCATTTGGAAATGAACGCAAAAAGAATTCTTTAACTTCAAATGCTTTAGAATGATCGTAAAGTTTTACCATAAACGAACCTGTTTCCCCATGCCTACTCATCATATCACGTAAAGTATCAATGTGGATAACTGCGGAATAATCAAATCCCTGACCGCCTGGAGAGTTCGCAATTCCAGAAACTGTGAATCTTCTAATCTGATCCTGACCCCATCTGTCAACTACCAAAACTTTTACACTGTCACCTACTTCAGCCCCGCCAAGATCTCTTGCTACATTAGATCCCAACACTATAGAATTTCTTGAAAAAACATAACTTCCGTCCGAAACAGTTTCATGAACGGTAGATGCCCTAATGTCATTAAATGGATCAACCCCAACTAGCGGTATTCTAGTTTCCTCAACCAGCTTTCCATTTTTTGTCATGTTCATTTCTGCAGTTGCAGATAGCCGCGGTGTCGCGGCTTTTACAACTGGAATTCTTTCAAACCATCTAATGAGCGATTGATCTGATTTATCAATAAAATCAAATTCATCAGTCACAATGACATCTCCAGTTTTGTAATCACTAATGTCCCTGACAATAGCATCAAACAATCCCTGAAAAATTACAAAGTTTACATGAATAACCAAAATTCCAATTGTAACAGCTAAAACAGCTCCAATCAAACTTCCTTTTTTGTTAAACAGCATTCTTTTCGCTAGCTTTACCCTATAATCCACAAAATAAATAAAATAGTCTAATATTTAATGTATATGATGTATAGTGCTAATAGTATAGACAATTTTATATGATATTAGTTATCTATCTTGTTAATGGAGTTAGTTTAAGTGACATAATGGACAATTTAGATATCAAAATTCTGAGCAGATTATTGAATAATTGCAGAGAATCTGACCGACAAATAGGCATAGAATTTGGAATGTCGGGCGGGGCAGTTAGAGCTAGAATAAGAAAGATGCAGGAAAAGAAGATCATTGAAGAGTTTTTCATCAAAGTCGAACCTCCCGTATTGGGTTACGGGGTATTGTATTTTGTAGTATCAGGAGAAAACATTACAGAAATTTTAGAGCAAGTAAGTCTCGTAGGCGAACCATATTTTGTGGTGCCATGTGTAGGCGGGATTACAGTTTGTGGCATCTCTGTAAAAGAGGATATGAATCAAAAAATTGAACTTGCTAAAAAATTGATGAAAGATGTCAGGGTTTTATCCATTTTTGAAGCAGAGAATCCAGGATACAGTTCAAACCTTACAAAAACAGATTTGGAAATTCTAGAAGAATTAATCAAGGACCCTAGACAAAAAATTGAACGAATTGCAAGGAATACAAAAATGTCAACAAAAACAATTACAAGATGTCTGGAGAAATTGCATGAAAATGAAGGAATACAGTTTACACTAGTCTATGATCCTAGAAAAATTGAAAATTTTATTCCCCACGCCATACTTACTTGGATAGAAGGAGATCTGAAAGAGACTCTAAAAAGTTTGAACGACTCATTTTCTGAATCATATCTACAAATTCCCTTCATAGCAAAAAATCAAATTGTTTTGTTTATGTATAGTGACAATATTTTCAAAATGGATGAACTGGCACAAAAAGTCAGAAATATCAAAAATATAAAATCAGCCGATTTGTTCATTCCAAAAAAGATTTCATTTTACATAAAGTGGATAGAAAAAGCAATAAAAGATTTCAAAAAATCACCAAAACTACACCTAATTTATCAAACCAATTAAATAAGAATAATTTTCCACACATAATATGAAAGAGACGAAGATCTACGAAGGGAAGATTCTAGGTCTTAGTGTCTATGATGGAGAAATAGAAGGCAGAAAAGTCAAACGAGAGGTTATCAAACATAGAGGTGCTGCAGCAATGCTTGCTTTTGATGAAAATAAAAAAGTAATTCTTGTCAAACAGCATAGATTTCCGCACGGATATGTTTTAGAAATTCCTGCTGGAACACTAGAAAAAAAAGAAGAGCCAGCAAAATGTGCATTTAGGGAATTGGAAGAGGAGACAGGATATAGAGCAAAAAAAATGACTCCCCTCATCACCTATTATCCGTCAATTGGCTATAATGCAGAGATAATTCATTGTTTTGTAGCCTCAGGATTAGAGAAAATATCTGATTTGAAGCTAGACGAGGATGAAATATTGTCTGTAGTAAAAATGGATTTTAAAAAACTTCTATCGATGATAAAGACGGGTAAAATTCAGGATTCAAAAACAATATGTGCAGTTTTAACATATGCTGTAAAGAAAAAATTGCAGTAATTACTCATTGTAGATAGGCTGTACAAGATCTGCAACATCAGCCCAAGATTGCGCAATTCTTTCAAACATGTATATCAAATCAAGAAAGTCTAAAGGAATTTGTTTTTGGTTGCCCAACGTAGTTCGAAGTAAGCTGAGCTTCTCCTCATATTTTTTATGCATTGAAATTGCTTCGATAGCTAAAAGTCTATCAGGCTTTGTAAAAGCATCAATGGACTTTTCAGCAACATTATTGAAATCCTTCACTACATCATGAATTTGTTTAGAGAATTCATCAGATAATGAAAAGTTGAAGATAAAATTTGAGAGTTCAACGATAGAATCGCCTGCATTTTCAAGAACGTTTGCTGCAACTCTATAATCAAGCACATCAATATTTTCTAAATTAAATGCATTGGCCAATCTTTTATCAACTAATGTACTGCGAATTAGACGGACAAGCAAGAAGTATTGTCTATTCACTTCAACATCGCGTTTTGACAAGGTTTGAAGATTGGATTTATCATCTGAAATTAATCCATGCAATACATCATCATACATTCCAAGTGCAATAGAACTTATTCGTTTGAGAATTTTTGACGGGTTAAGGGTTGTTGCATCTAAAAGAAATTGCATGTTGATGTGGGATGCATCTTCTTCAATTATCTCCATTCCAACTAGCCTTCTCATTGAATTACGAACCTCCTCTCTATCCTTACCGGGAATAATAGATTTTGAATTAATTATAATGACATCGTATCCTAAAAGATATGCACCTGTAATATTTGCCACAATGTTTTCTCCTTTAGACAAAGGATAAGAGATCACTAGTTCTTTTGTTGTTCTAGTTTCTTTATTGGCAGAAATGGTAATACTATCCTGGCCAGTTTCCAGTTCAACTTGAGTGCCTTTATCTAAATTATTTGCAACAACCCATTCTTTAGGCAATGATACAAGAATGCTGCTTCCAATTCTTTGTAGGCGTCGAATAAATTTAGTCAATTTATATCAATTTAATTAATTTAAGCCATATTCTTATATTTTGTGTAAAGTTTAAACTTAGATCAATGGAGGCAACGGCATTTTGTCCAGCACATATCACAGGCTTCTTCAAAGCCCATTTAGACGACAGTCAAGATAATTTAGAGAATTTAGGATCGATGGGGGCAGGTTTTTCAATTAAACAGGGAGTTACAACCAAAGTAAAAATCCAGACAATGGACAATCAAAGTTCGAATTTTAAAATCACAACGCACGGGTATCAGTCAGACAAAACAGATGTTTCACAATACGTATTAAATGAGTTTTTAAAACTTGAAGATTTTTCAGACAAGTTTTTCGATATAGAACATGACATTTCTATTCCAGTTGGGTATGGCTTAGGATCAAGTGGTGCTGTTGCATTATCATTATCATTTGCACTAGATCAAGCACTTGATACAAAATTAGAGAAAACAATGATTGGTCAAATTGCACATAATGCAGAAGTCAGTTGCAAAACAGGGCTAGGAGATGTTTTGGCATCATATCATGGTGGGTTTGAAATTCGTATCAAGGCAGGCGCTCCAGGAATTGGTCATGTTGAAAAAATTGCCATAGACAAAATTTCTGTCATCATGATTTGCTTTTCTCCAATATCTACAAATAAATTCATCAAAGAACGTTTGTCACAAATTAATGGACTGGGAGGAAAAATGGTAAACAAATTATTAGAAACAAAAGATTATGATCATTTTCAAGATATGTCATTAGAATTTGCAAAATATGTGGATGTTATGACTCCAAGAATGCAAAAAATAGTCAAGGAATTATCTTGCAATGGCATTAAATGTGGAATAGCCCTGTTTGGAGAAACAATTTTTTCAATGGTTCCACAAAACGATGAATCTAAAGTTTTAAAGATTCTACAAAAATATTCTGACGGAATTATAATTAAATCAGAATTGGATGACATTGGAGCCAGGGTATTAAACAATTAATTAAAAATCATGTCATTAATTCCTAAATCTCATCCAAGAGCTAAATCACTTTTAATTCGTGAGAAACTGGTTGAAGGCTTTGACAAGGGATTGGTTGCAAAAGAGGGCCTTTTGGCTCAAGGAAGAGGTGAGGCTTTTGATTACCTTCTAGGAGAGAAGACAGGCAAGGCTGCTTTGCAGGCCATAAGGGCTGCCGCTGCACAGCTTCTTGTAGCAGAAATGCCCGTTATCTCAGTTAATGGAAACATAGCAGCATTGTGTCCAAAACAAATTGTAAAGTTATCAAAGCAGATCAAAGCAAAACTCGAGGTAAATTTGTTTTATGCAAACGAAAAAAGAAAACAGACAATTATTAAAACTCTCAAAAAAAATGGAGCCAATGAAATTTTAGGTTCTAAAACTACTTCATCTAAAAAATTACGAGGAATTGATTCCGCTAGAAGAATTGTTGATAAAGACGGAATTTTTGTAGCAGATGTTGTAGTAGTGCCATTAGAGGATGGAGACAGAACTATGGCGCTTAGAAAAGCAGGTAAAACAGTCATAACGTTTGATCTAAACCCTCTTTCCAGGACTTCACAGACTGCCAATATTACAATTGTAGATAATGTAACACGGGCAATTGATTTGCTAATTGGCGAATCAAAAAAACTATCAAAAAAGAATAAAAAAAGTCTTCAAAAAATAGTTGATGATTTTGACAATAAGAAAAACCTAAGGGAAAGTATTATTCAAATTAAGAATAATTTGGCAAGGAGAGCTAAAATTGCATAAAACTGTTCAAGATATTATTAACATGAAAAAAGGAAAAAAGAAAATTTCGGCGATTACAAGTTATGATTACACCCTAGCTTCATTATGTGACAAAGCGGGAATTGACGTATTGCTTGTTGGAGATAGTGCAGGAATGGTAATGCTTGGTTATGAAAATACAATTCCTGTCACAATGGATCAAATGTGTATGTTTACAGAAGCAGTCAGCAGAGCAAGAAAGGATTCGCTTCTAGTAGCAGATTTGCCCTTTATGTCATACCAGGCAAGTATTGAAGATGCGATAAATAATTCAGGGAGGTTAATCAAGGCAGGTGCGGATGCAGTAAAACTGGAAGGTGGCTCCATCATGGCAGAAACAATTAGTGCAATAGTCGATGTAGGAATTCCTGTAATGGGACACATTGGACTTCAGCCTCAAACCACAATACTGTCAGAAGGATACAAAGTTCAAGGTAAAACAAAAGATTCAGCAATGAAGCTAATTGAAGATGCAAAGGAGCTGGAAAATGCAGGCGTTTTCAGCATTGCATTAGAAATGGTAAGTCATGAAGTAGCTCAAATTATTTCTGAAACAGTCAACGTTCCTATAATTGGAATCGGTTCAGGAGTAAACTGTGACGGACAAGTATTGGTTGTTCAAGACGTGTTAGGAATGTATGATAAAATTAAACCAAAATTTGCCAAAAGATACATGAATTTATCTGAAGACATTGTAAAATCGCTTGAAGAGTACAGATCGGATGTAGAATCTGGCGCATTTCCTGCTAAAGAGAACTCGTTTTCAATGAACGAAGAAGAATTAAAAAAACTGCGTGAAGAACTTGGCAGTTAGTAAGAAATTAAAGACAGATGATCATCCGTCTTTGGACATAGTTAGTTCGCACGGAGTGGAGTTATCAGGGAAAAAAATTGTGCTTTGTGTAGCTGGTAGTGTTGCAGCATACAAAGCAATTGAACTTGCAAGATTGCTAATGAGACATGGAGCACATGTAACATGTGTTACCAGTAATGCGGTTACAAAATTAGTACAGCCAGCATATTTCAAATGGGCCACAGGTAATGAAGTAATCACAAAACTTACAGGCGAACTAGAGCACATCAGATTAGCGGATTATAATCAATCAGATTTAGTAATAGTGTATCCTGCAACAGCAAACACATTAGGAAAACTGGCTAACGGGATTGACGATACGCCTGTATCCACAGTACTTACAGTGGGATTTGGATCAAAAATCCCAATTTTGATGTGTCTTGCAATGCATGCATCCATGTATGAAAATTTGGCAGTTAAAAAAAATATAAAATTTTTAAAAAATAAAATTGAATTTCTCTCTCCCAATCTAATTGAAGGCAAAGCAAAATCCCCAGAGCCAGAGGACGTTTTAGAAAACGTATTAAAGAAATTCGGATCCTCGTCCGTATTAAAAAATAAAAAGGTGTTGATCACTGCAGGACCAACTATTGAACAGATAGATCCCATACGTGCAATTACAAATCAGAGTTCTGGAAAAACAGGAGTTAGTTTAGCATCTGAATTAATTTCTGCAGGATCTAAAGTAACTTTCATTTATGGACCAGGAAATGAAAAAGCGCCAAAAGGTGCAAAAATAATCAACGTTGTATCCAGTAAAGAGATGCATTCTGCGGTAAAATCAGAATTAAAGAAAAAATTTGATATTGTGATTATGGCAGCGGCTGTTGCCGATTATGTTCCTACAATTCAAAGCAAGAATAAAATCAAAAGTTCAAAGTCAAGTATGAATATCAGCCTCAAAAAAGCTCCAAAAATAATAGATCAAATTAAAAAATATCAAAACGATGTTTTACTTGTAGGTTTTAAAGCAGAAACAAATGTTACAAAAGATCAGTTGATCAAGTCTGCTCAAAAAAAATTAAAAGAATCAGCAGCAGATATGATCATAGCAAATGATATTGGTTCAGTTAGATATAAAAAAAATCCTAAAAATAATCAGGTAATCATAGTGGATTCCAAAAAGAATATTGTTTCGGGGTGGATGAATAAGGAAAAAATTGCCAAATTCATCAGAAACCAAATTGAAATGAAAATCAAATGAAAAAATCAGAACTTCGAAGAATAGTTACTGAGTATAAAGAAACAAAAATAAAATTATCAAAATCAAACAATAAGAAATTAGAAGAGGATCTAAAACGACTCGAGCATAGATACTATCATGAAACTGGCAGGACATTAAAATCAGATCCAGAAGAGATTACATAAAATAGATCAAATATTGTGTAAACACGAAGATGAGATCAATTCATTCAGAATACAAGCAACGAAATATGAAAATTTGGAATGAAGTGGCTCCAAGATACCATAAGAGATGGGCCAGTGTAAACAAAGGACCTTTTCAAAGTACAAAAAAATTAGTTGAACTAGTAAACATCAGCAAAGGCGATGCGGTGTTAGATGTTGCATGCGGTACTGGAGTGGTAACAAACGAAATTCAAAAAAAAATTGGAAAATCAGGATATGTGGTAGGAATAGACACTTCAAGTACGGCGATTAAAATTGCAAAAAAATGGAATGGTAAAAAATCTAATGTGAGTTTTGTAAATACCGATGCAGAAAAGTTCTATTTTTCTAAAAAATTTGATGTTGTTACTTGTCAATATGCATTGTTTTTCTTTCCTAATGCTCAAAAAGCATTAAAAAATATGAAAAACAGCCTCAAAAAATCAGGAAATATTGGAATTTCTGTACATGGAAGTAAAGACACTGTCCCTTTCTTCAGCAATATCATAGATTCAGTTACCAGGTATATTCCAGATTATGTTCCGCCAGGTTCTCCAGATCTAGATAGATTTGGAACAAAATCTGCATTGAAGTCAGAGGTAATGAAAGCAGGATTCTCAAAGATCATTGTAAAAGAGCACGTCTTTCATTACAGTCCAGGAAAATTTGAAGATTATTGGAAAAATTATCTAAAATACATTGCAAAACCACTAAAAGAAAAGCTAAACGAATTAGATCATTCAAAAAGAATGGAATTGAAACAATTAGTCAAGGAGAAGACATCGCAATATACAAAGAAAAATGGAGAAATTTTATTTCCCTGGCAAGTTTTAATTCTAAGTGCTAAAAACTAGATTGAAGAGACATGGGTAAAGAAAGTAAGAAAATAGAAGATAAACCAAAAAAAAATGATTTAAAATCATTTCTTAAAAAGAGAGCGCCATTTTATCTTGCTGCGATTGCACTAATAGCAATATCTGCACAGGGGATATTAACAGAGAAAAATTTGGAGAATAGTTTACCAGATCTTTCAGACGAAGAACAAAAAGTCACAGATATTTTAATGAATTTCAATAATGGGGATGAATCAAAAATGACTGTAATGGAGGTGATAAAGAATCAGATAAACGATGAATATCCGGATGAAAAGATTTTTGAGCATAAAAAAACCAGTGTAGAATTAACGGTAACAGATCTAAATTCTGATGAATACAACGTAATTCTTAATTTTAAATCATATAAAGGAGAAATGCATTTTGATTGGAATGTCAACGTTGTTTCTGAAAAAATTACATCAAACAGTCCAGAATCGAAACATGTTATTGAAGTAGTTTATTATTCCTAGGCTCAAATTGTAACTAAATCTTTAGTAAATTTGTGCATTACAATCGGTCGTTCTTTTACAATTAATGAATCCTCTATTCTGATTCCAAATTTATTTTCAATGTAGATTCCAGGTTCAACAGTAATTGCCATGTTTTCCTTTAATTTTGCATTACTTCTATAAGAAATACATGGTAGCTCATGCACTTCTAACCCAATTCCATGTCCTGTTGAATGGATAAAGTATTGACCGTAATTTTGATCTTCAATGTATTTTCTACATGCAAAATCCACATCTTTGCAATCGACGTCAAGTTTGACAGCTTTTAGACCAAGTCTTTGAGATTCTTTAACAATTTCATACGCTTCATTTGCTTGTGATGAAATTTTTCCAAGTGCAAATGTTCTGGTTGCATCAGAAACATATCCTTTGTATCTCAATGTAAGATCAGTCACTACCAGGTCTCCTTTTTTGAATTTTCTATTCGTAACTTGAGCATGAGGTAATGCGCCGTTTGGACCTCCCGCTATAATTAACGGATTAAGTGTAGATTTGTATCCAGTGTCAAACATTTCTTGTTCCATTGCATATGTCATCAAAATTGTTTGTAATTCGGATTCTTTTTGCCCAACTTTCATTTTTTTGGTGCAAATTTGGAACATTTCATCGATGATTTTTGAGGCTTTTTTGAGAATTTGTATTTCTTTTTCATCTTTTATGATTCTGGCATTGTAAAACGGTTCAGTTGATGATTTTATTTTTGGAATTGCTTTTTTTAAAGACATCATTACTGAATAGTTCTGGCAATCAGTACAAACACGATTTTTCTTAATTTTTTTGATAACTGAGGTAATCAGGCCTTCCCCCCGTTCTGCAGTAACTACATCACAGTCTACAGATTCTTCCTTTGCCCTTCCAACCTCAAGTTCAGGTGCAATTATTGTGGTTTTCCCATTTTTTTCAAGTAAACCGATTGCCTCTCCCCAAAATCCAGTCATGTAAAACAAATTTTCAGGCTCAAATGTAACCAAAGTATCACAGTCAATTTTTTGAGCATATTTCAAAATATTCATTCTACGCTGTTTCATACAGAGATATTTCCAATTCTTAATTTATGTATGATGTAAAGTTTGTATATGGAAAATTGGGTCATATCACAATGGCTGAAGCAAAGAAAAAAGTGGTTGCATTACTGTCCGGAGGATTAGACAGTCAGCTTGCAGTAAGAATGATGCAAGAACAAGGTTTTGAAGTGTCAGCTGTTGCGATTAAAACTCCATTTTGTGATTTTGATTGCGGGAGAGGATGCGGTTTTGAAATTAGAGAAAGAGCGGATGATCTTAATGTGAATTTAAAAACAGTTTATCTTGGTGATGAATACATCGAGATGTTAAAACATCCAAAGCACGGAATTGGTGCAGGGTTTAATCCGTGTGTTGATTGTAGAACAATGATGTTTGATGCTGCAAAAAAACACATGGAGGAAATTGGCGCAGAATTTATTATTTCAGGAGAGGTATTAGGCCAACGCCCAATGAGTCAACATGCACAATCACTACATATTATTGAAAAAGAATCTAATTTGACTGGAAAAATTGTTAGGCCGTTATCTGCCGGATTATTACCACCGTCAGATGCAGAAAAGAGTGGATTAATCAAAAGAGAAAACCTTGGAATGATTAAAGGAAGGCAAAGAAAAATTCAGATGCAAATGGCTAAAGAATACGGTATTGAAAATCCGCCAAATGCAGGTGGCGGCTGTTTGTTAACCGAACCACAATTTGGAATTAAAGCCAAAGATTTGTTTGATCATATAGAAACTCCAACAATTAATGAAATTGATTTGTTAAAAATCGGAAGACATTTCAGGCTAGATGAAGAAACAAAGTTTGTTGTAGGTAGAAACAAAGATGAAAATGAAATGATTAAAGCACTAGCATTACCTGGAGATATTTTACTTGAGGCT
Source organism: Nitrososphaerota archaeon (assembly GCA_032127635.1). Taxonomy (GTDB): domain Archaea; phylum Thermoproteota; class Nitrososphaeria; order Nitrososphaerales; family Nitrosopumilaceae; genus Nitrosopumilus. The sequence continues at coordinate 12,683 of JAQBHN010000107.1, read as the reverse complement.
AAAGATTACGTAGGACCAGTTTCAATTTTACGTGGCAAGAATGCAAAGTTGCATGTAGAATTTGGATCAGCTGTAACTCTAAGGTATTCAGATGCGCCAAAAACTGAACACAGTATTGTTTCTGTTAAAAACGGAGATTCAACTGATGAAATTAGTTTGGAATGCGCAGAAGAGCAATCTTATCTTAAATTTAGAATGTAGGCGTGAAATTTTTTAAAAATTAGTTAAAACTAAGGAAGAGTTTTTGAATAAGTAGATCTCATTTTCAACAAGGATGCAAAAACAAGAAAATTCCACATATCTAAAGGCAATAACGATTAGAGACATCAGCGATGTTCACTCCATCAAGGAAGATATCAAAAAAAATATGATTTTGATTCTGAGAGTCACCCCATTAGCGCAAAAAGATGTGGAACAGCTTCGCAAAGTAGTTGAAGAATTGTATTCCATTGCAAAAGCAGAGGATGCTGAAATTGCAAGACTGGGGGAAGAGAGGATCATAATTGCTCCATCCAGCATAAAGATCTGGAAACCAGAGTACGATTTAAAATAATTTTATTGCTTCTTGGACTTGCGGGTAATGCGCAGGAAGCTTATACATTCGTCTAATATTCATTGCAAGATTTTCTGATTTCGAACGTTCTCCGTGATTAACTAATACACGGCGAAGTTTTGGTCTTAATCTTTGTACAAATGACATTAATTGGTTATAATCACTGTGTCCACTGAAACCATCCAGCCTTTCAACACTACAGTTAATTGAAACGACTTCAACTTTTCCTTCTTTGCCCAGCATGGTTGCCTGTTTAGAACCATCAAGAACCCTTCTCCCCATAGTTCCGTTTACCTGGTAAGACACAAACAGTACTTTGTTCTTTTTGTCAGGTGCGATATTTTTGAAATATTCCAAAACCGGTCCACCTTCCAACATTCCAGATGTTGCCAAGATAATACACGGCGAATTATCCCTCATAGGTTCTTCTCTGGCATCTGCATGTTCAATATTAGTAAAGTATTCAGAATCAAATGGGTTATCATCAGTCTCCAGAATTTTTTGTTTAAGTTCTCTTGCAAGGTATTCTGGATAAGATTCATGAATTGCTGATGCCTCTGAAATCATTCCTTCTGTAAAGACTGGCGCTTCAACCATTTCTCCTGATTTCATGTAGTGATCAATTACCATCATAATTTCTTGTGCACGCCCAACTGCAGGTATAGGAATCAAAACCTTGCCACCGTCTGCTAACGTGTTATTCACGGCATTGATGAAAGAAGATTCCACTTCTTGTCTGGTTGGTTGGATATCTTCTTTAAGTCCATACGTACTTTCAATCAACAAGGTTTCAACTCTTGGAAAATTCCAACTCGCAGCTTCAAACAAGATACTTTTTCCGAATTTAATATCACCTGAGTAAACAAAGTTATGATCACCGTTTCCAATATGAAAATGGCACAAGGCAGAACCTAAAATGTGACCTGCATTTGCAAAAACCAGTTTAATGTCAGGGGAGATATCAGTCACAGTTCCGTATGGCAAAGTAATTGTTTGTCTCATGACCTGCTTTACATCTCGTTCAGCATAAATTGGCATTCTACCCTGAGCTGCAGCTACCTTGATTGCATCTAATTGAATCAGGTTCATCATCGGTAATGTGGGTTCAGTGCAATAGATTGGGCCCTTGTACCCATATTTGCATAATGCTGGCAGGAATCCAGTATGATCCAAATGCGCATGTCCAATAACTATAGCGTCAAGTTCATCCAGCGTAATGTTTAGGGAATCTAATCTTGGAAATGCATCCATTGGAGAGCGTGCGCCAGGATTAAGTCCACAATCAATGAGGATCTTACTTTCAGGAGTGGATAGTAGCATTGAAGATCGTCCCACTTGGCCAAATCCGCCAAGAGTGTGAAGTGACACTTCGGTTCTTTGAGACAAACGAGGTCTGAAAATTTCATCGCCTACTTGTTTTAGCTGTTTGCTTCTTTCATCAGAGGCTTGTTTTAGAGTTGCATTGATTGTTTGAATTGTACGTGAAGGGATGGTTGTAGATTTTCTTATTCGTAGTCTCCAACCCGTCTTCTCAGTTACTTCGGCGTGATTGAATTCTTTTGCATCTCTTTGTAACAACCAAGGTCTCTTTACTTCAATTGATACTTCACCGGTAGTGATATCAAAAATAGTTCCTTGCAGGTTAGCTTCTTTTGGAACACAGTCTGCCAGAATTTTTCTTGCTTCAGCTTCTGGTTTTCTGATTGATTCATCAGTCCTAACAACAATTCTTTTTTTAATTATGTTTACAAGATTGGAAATTGTATCGTTGTTTTCTATCAAGTAACGTGGAGAATTTGTGTAAAGTGCAATTCTTGGTCCCTCGTATTCTATTTTTGTTATGCTTGCCTCTTTAGGCATACTTTGCAGTATGGTTGCCATTATATTCTGGCTACTAGGAGGTAATTCTTTTTCTTGATATTTTCGTTGCATTAAATCACTAAAGTTCAATGACGGCTTTCTTTTGCTCGTCTGTTAATAGACGAAAACCGTTTTTGTCCATAACTGCGATGTTGATTCCATCGCCCGTGCCAATGTTTCTAGTTATTGCGGCTTTAACAGCTCTTAGAGCTATTTGTTTCGCTTCTTCAATTGTAAGGTCTTCTCTGTACTCTTCTTCAAGTAAACCATATGCGACTGGAGAACCGCTGCCAGTTGTTACATATGATTTCTCTTCTACTGAACCAAACATATCGACATTAAATAATGAAGGACCATTTGCGTCATATCCGCCAAGCAGGATATCAGCCATGAATGGATAACCCCTGTTTTGATGAAATATCAATGAGCAAAGTCTTGCAAGTGAGTGAATTGAGATGGAATTCTGTTTGTCAACTCTGTGAAGATTGGAATGATAGCGTAAAATATCAACAATGTTTTGTGCGTCTGCAACACCGCCTGCCAGGGTTAGTCCTGCATGTAAATCGATTTGTTGAATCTTCATAGTATTGTTATTTGCAATGAAATAGCCTGCGCTGGCTCTCATGTCGGCGCATAATACGACACCGTCTTTAGCCTTGATACCTACTGTGGTAGTCCCATGCAGAATTTTTTCTTCAACGTTATTTGACAAAATACACCTATTAAGATAAAGTAAAGGGGATCTCTCCCTTTTAAATAACTTTTTGATCCCTTGAAATCATAAATAATGATAAAAAATCATGATCGCATGGAATCACACAGAATGGAATTACCCAGGCTCATCGAGATAGGAGAAAAGAACATCAATGAATTTGGAGAATTTCTTCACAAATTGACTAAACCGAAAAAAGTGTCCTTAATCGTTGGAATTCATGTAAAAAAAATTCTCAAACAAAGAATTGAAAAATCATTGAAAACCAAGAAAATCAGATTTGTCTGGCACATATCAAAAGATAATCGAATTAGCGATCTAAAAAAAATTCAGACAGATGTGAAAAAAGATCATAGTGACATAATAGCAGGCATCGGGGGAGGTCGCTCCGTAGATACTGCAAAATTAATTGCTTTCAATTTAGATATTCCATTTGTCAGTCTACCCACAGCAGCATCTCATGATGGAATGGCTAGTCCTTTTGTATCAATAAAGAGCGACAAACCTCATTCGATTGTCGCCACTGCTCCCCTAGGAGTTTTTGTCGATATTGATATTATTAAAAAAGCGCCATCCAGACTGCTTGCAAGCGGGTGTGGTGATTTAGTAGCAAACATCAGCGCTGTAAAAGATTGGAAGTTGGGACGAGATAAGACAGGCGAGTACTATGGAAGGTATTCGGCAAATTTGGCAATTATGAGTGCAAAGATCGTAATGGCAAAATCAAACCAGTATGCCAAAAAAGGAATTGACGCAAGAGTCATAGTTGAAGCTCTCATCAGTGCGGGAGTCGCATCTTGTATAGCTGGTAGCAGTAGACCGTGCTCTGGTGCCGAACATCTGTTTTCACATGCATTAGATAAAATTGCGCCAGGGAAGGGATTGCACGGAGAAAAGTGTGGGATAGGCGCAATAATGATTACAAAACTTCAAGGTCAAGATTGGAAGAAGATTGTCAAGACGTTAAAAGATGTAGGAGCTCCCACAACTGCTAAACAGATTGGAATAACGGAAGAGCAGGTTGTTAATGCATTAATGATTGCACAGGATTTGAGACCTGAAAGATATACAATTCTAAAAGAAATACAGATGACAGAGAGAAGAGCGAAAAATCTTGCAAAGAGTGCCGGAGTAATTTAAGCGGTTTTTGGTTCAGAAGATTTTTCTTTTACTTCAGGTTTCTTTTCCTGAACTTGTTTATTCACATGTGTTTCAACAAAACTTACTTTTTCTAAAGTTGGAACGAATTTGAAAACATCTAGCTGGATAAAGTGTTTCATGATTTGCAATCCATCAGCACGTAAAATTTCCTCAGGAATCGTAATGTTAACTTCTTTATCCTTCAAGTCAAATGCAATTTTTGTATCTTCAACAGGCAATCTGTTCTTGAGAATACTGTCAATTTTATCACTTGGAGTATCCAGTGATTTGATGACATTGACATCAAACAGAATTGTTTTTCCGGCATATCTGTGATTGTAATCTACTTGAACTCTGCCAGAACCGATATAACGAATTATTCCTTTTTTATTATCAACTTCAATCGAATCGCCTACTGTAACTTTTTCTGCGTCTTCACCTAGTTTTCTAATAGGAATCATTCTGACTTTGCCAGCATCTCTTTCACCAAAACCTTTGTCTGGAGTTACTTCAATTGTAAGTTTGTCACCAACGGCTGTTTTTGCAAGTGCTTCATCAAGTCCTTTTAGAACAGGATAAGCGACTTCGCCGATAGAAACTAGTTTTGGCTGATACTTGAAATTTTCTTCGTAAATAGAATACTTTTTTGCATCTCCTTCAATTGTTGTATCAAAAACATCTTCAGTGTCTTTTACCTTTGCGGTGTAATCAACTAGAATTAAAGAGCCTTTATTGAAAGTCAATGTGATCGGTTTCGAATTTCCTTATATTAAGTTAACAGGGTTTACAGAACTTTTAATTTTTCTTCCGCAGTTTTGAGTCCTGCTTGAGCATCAATATCATATCCCATCATTGCTAATGTGGATGAAATTGCAGAAATAGTTCTCATTACATGATATGGACTAACTTCCCCCATACATCCAACTCTAAACACTTTACCTTTAAGATCACCAAATCCGCCTGCAACCAACACTTTGAATTTGTCAGCTAGCGTACTTCTGAAAGTTTTGTCTTGTAAACCATCCAAATAGTTTAACGCAACAATTGAGATCGAACGATCTTCTTCTTTCTTTACAAATGGAGAAAGACCCATTGCACTTAATCCAGCGTATAATGCATCTGAACAAACTTTGTGACGTTTAAAGACATTTTGTAATCCTTCTTCCAACATTATAGACAATGCTTCTCTATATGCATAAAGTAATGGGAGTGCAGGTGTGAAAGGAGTGTGTTTTTCCTCGTCGTAATATTTGAAATATCTTGCTAAATTGAAATACATTGTATTTGGTGGATTTTCAATCATGTATTTTTTGGCTTTAGCACTAACAGATATTGGTGAAATTCCTGGAGGGGCAGCGATTGCTTTTTGCGCACCAGTCATACATACGTCAATATTCCATTTATCAACAGGCAGTGGAGCACCGCCAAGTAATGAAACAGAATCTACAACGTAGAATGCATCGTTTCTTGAAGTCAAGTCAGATACCTTGTCAAGATAATTTACCATCGTTCCCGTTGAAGTTTCGTTGTGAACAACGTAGAATGCTTTAACATCTTTGTTATTATCAAACGCTTCTTTAATTTTATCAAAAGTTGTATTCTCTCCAGGTGGAGTTTGAAGTTTTACAACGTTAGCTCCTTGAGCTTCAATCAATGAAGCTAATCTGCCACTGAACTCTCCATTTACAGGAATAATGATCTTATCGCCTTTTTTAACTAAATTTACAACACCGGCTTCCACAGCACCAGTTCCAGATGCAGATAATGCTACAATGTCGTTTTTCGTTTCAAATACTTGCTGAGTCTTATCAACTACGTCAGTGTATAATTCCACAAAATCATCGCTTCTGTGATTGATCATTGGTGCTAGCATTGCCCTCATTACTCTATTAGGTACGTTTGTTGGACCGGGAAGCATTGAAAGATATTCCATGTGTTATCTGAGAACAGTTCGTTTGGGGTTTATTTATAATTAGAGATTTTTCAAATGATCTTTAGCATTAGCGTTTTGCAAAAAATTTCTAGTTCCCTCAGGTACGAGATCATCCCATTTCTGATCGCGAATTATAAGATCGCGAATGTTGGTTCCGGATAACGATTCCCTATTTAGAAAAGGAATTGAAATAATTTGAACGTCTCTTTTTGAATACAGATGCTTTGTCAAGTTGTCATTTGAAAAAATTACATCGAATTTAGGTACAATAGTATCTATTTTTTCTATCCATTTAACGTGATTGTCCAAATCAGGAATAAAATAGATTGAAATCTTTTCTTTCATCGAATCGTCAACAGATGATAGAATCATTTCTTTTCGTTGTTCGGCTGTAAATGGATTGTTTTTTTCTACAGGCTTGTTAGAGCTGCCCAAGCCCACCCACAATTTATCAACTTTTGATAATGCAAATTTCAACGCATCCAGATGACCCAGATGAAAAGGTTGGAATCGTCCTATCAACAAACCGTCCATACAAACTGTAGAAAATTTCTTTTTAAAAAACTATCATAAAGAGTAGATATTAGAAAGAATCATGGATTTTCTAAAAATTGATGGAGGTCATGGTGAGGGCGGAGGGCAGATTATCCGTTCAGCAATCGCGTTATCATGCATTACAAAACAACCAATCCACTTGGAAAACATAAGAAAAAACAGAAAAATTTCTGGATTAAGACCACAGCATCTAACAGCGATTAACATTCTTCAAAAAATTTCAAACGCCAAAGTTGTAGGAGCAGAAGTAGGATCCACAGAAATAAAATTCACTCCAGGTGATATTGAAAACCTAGATCTAGTCGAAGATGTCGGTACAGCAGGAAGTATTCCATTAATTTTACAAGTATTGATTCCCGTAATTGCAATTTCAAAAAAACGTCTCAATTTGAAAATTAAAGGTGGGACAGATGTACTTTGGAGTCCCACTATTGATTACACCCAGTATGTACTAAAAGAAGCATACTCAAGAATGGGAATTAATTTTTCGTTAGAATTAATGAAACGGGGTTATTATCCAAAAGGTGGTGGGGAAATTAAATTGCAAGTCAATCCATCCAATATAAAATCAACATCATTCTCTAAAAGAAAGACCAAAGAAGTGAAATTGATTTGTTCATTTTCAAAATTAGCAGATGATGAAATTGGCAAGAAAGTTAACGAGATCATAATGAAATTAACTGATGCAGGTTTTGTTGTTGATGCAGAGATTAAATCAGAGGAGGCATTGGATTCAGGAGCATCCTTGTTAATTTACAGTATTGATGATGATTCCACCATAGGAATTGATGCGTTATACAATAACAAAACCAGTAAATTTGATTTAGACACGGATAATTTTATTAAAAATTATGCAATTGACGACAACTTAGCAGATATGCTAATAGTTCCTGCAAGTTTAGCTGATGGAAAAACAATTTTGCCAGTTAAAGAAATTACAAAACATTTAGAGACAAATTTGTTTGTAACATCTAAAATTACAGGTTGTAAATATGGCATCGGAAAAACGAGTGATGGGTTTGAAGTGATAATTGAGGGAATCTCAAACCCCAGCATCAAGCAATGAAGCAAAAAATAGAATTGCCACAGACAAAACCACTGTAATCTCCCCAAGGATGATAATTTTTTTTCTTAATTTTTGAATTTCAGGCTCTGGCATTTTATTTGACATGATTTTTTCTTCAACATCTTTGCGAATTACTCTAACATGAACAGCATATGTAACAATTAATGCAATTACAAGAATTATTTTGATGATTAAAAATTTCCCATAGCTTGTTGAAACAAGAAGATCAGAATTCACAATTAACGCATTTGAAGTATACAAACCAGTTACCATCAAAATAATCAACGAAGGGACGGCGATTTTGTTAAATCGTTTACCAACACGAATCATAATTTGCATTCGTTCTTCAACAGAACTTGTCATTGTTTTTAAAAGTGGAGAAAACACGATTCCAATAAACAAAGAACCGCCAACCCAAATTGCAGCAGCTATAAGATGAATCCAAGTGATAATTGCCTGCTCTATTGCGGTCATATCTTATGATATTTTAAATCAAATATTATGTATTTGGATCTTGACAACCTTTTTTAGTTGTACAAATCTGGAATCAGTGAAATGGCACTTCAAAGCAAGACAACGGTGTATCTAGCTCTTGCGGGAGTTTTTGCACTAATGGGAGGAATTGTTTTCTATGCCAGTCTAGATAATGCTGAACTTGATCAAGTTGAGATCAAATTAACAGGTGTGGAACTACTAGATGTAAACACGGTTGATAATCAAGCAAAGTTTCAAGTTACATTTTTGATAAAAAATCCCAGTAACAAGACATTGACAGTCTCAGTCATCGATTACAAACTATACGGCGATGGCAAATTGTTAGGTTCTGGATTGTATTCTACAACAGATATTGCATTGCCAGGGAGAGCCTTATTTTATCCAGGTGCAGAAGTTCCCTTAAAAAATACATTTATTCTGAACAAGTCTGAAATCGATTCAGAAATTTATGAAGATGCCATTACTGAGAGAATTGCTGGTTTTTCTGCTGAAGGAAAAATCACCACTCAGACTGCATGGAGCGAAGCTGACAAAGATTTCAAAACGAGTTATAATTAAAAAGTGGGCCTAATGAGATTCGAACTCATGATCACTGCCATGTCGAGGCAGTATCCTAACCGGCTAGACTACAGGCCCATTGAAAAATAAATCAAACAATTGACATTATTAACGTTTAACAAAAGAAAGAAAGAAGGTACAAAATAGATGACAGAGGATTTTACTGATGAAGAAAAAAGAGGCTTCTACAAGGCAATTTATTCAAGAAGGGACGTAAGATCCCACTTCATCTCAAAGCCAATAGAGGACGAGGTTTTATCAAAAATTCTTAACGCAGCACACCATGCACCTTCAGTAGGATTTTCTCAACCGTGGAATTTTATTTTAATTAAAGATATCGATACAAAAAAGAAAATAAAGGAATCTTTTGAGGAAGAAAGAGATCGTTCTTCACAATTAATTGAAGATCCAAAAAAATCAAAATATCTTTCATTCAAATTAGAGGGTATTTTGGAATCTCCCGTTAATCTTTGTGTAACGTATGATCCTAGAAAATTCGGGCCCTTCGTAATTGGTAGATCAAGTATTCCTGAAGCGGGGCTCTATAGTGTATGCTGTGCAATTCAGAATTTGTGGCTATCAGCTAGAACAGAAGGAGTGGGTCTAGGCTGGGTAAGCATCCTGTCAAATGACACATTGAAAGAAACTTTAGATTTGCCTGAACATGTTATTCCTGTTGCATACTTGTGCTTGGGATATGTCGATGAATTTGCAGAGAAGCCAGATCTTGAAACTAAAGGGTGGTTACCAAGACTGGAATTGAAAGATGTCGTATTTTTTGAAAAATGGGACGACAAGGAAAACAAAAATTGGGAAAAAATTCAAACAATGATCAAAGATAATCTAGATTACGCTTAAATAATTAAGAATGTTTTTTTCGCTGGGCTTGTAGCGCAGAGTCAATATGACGCGCAACATGGATAGCGCAGTAGCCTCCTAAGTTACAGGTCGAGGGATCGAAGCCCTCCAAGCCCGTTCAATTCCATACATCTCATGGAATTTAAATACAAAGACAAACGGCTGAAGATATGAAAATTGTTGTAATTTCTGGCAGCCCAAGAAAAAATGCAAATACGCAAGTCATAATGAAATATGTTTTTGAATATGCCAAATCAAAAAATCAAGAGACAAAATTAATCAATCTATCCGATAATCAAATCGAATACTATAGAGGACCAGACGTAGAATACAATGATACAACAAAAGCTGCTGCTGATGATATCATGGATGCAGATGTATGGCTGATTGGCTCACCAATCTATAATTCGTTTTTTAGCTCGGCATTGAAAAATCTATTTGAATATGTAAATTACAAAAAAACTGCAGGAAAAGTTGCTGGGATTACAATTCTGGCTGCAGGGAATATCGGTTTTATCAACGTCCAGACATTAATCACACAGTTGATGTCATATTTCAGAGTGATAACAAACACAAAGGCTGTATTTTTGACCACAGAATCCATAAAAGAAAACTCAGTATCTGATGAAGATGCTAAAAGCAAACTAAGAGAAATGGTAGATGAAACTTTAGAGATGGCCTCTAAACTACATCAAAATTAGCCTCAGTTGGATATCAATTAGAATTCAATATTCTAAATTCACAGATAAAAGACGCAATAATTCATTAAAGAAAATTTTTGTGAATTTCTAAACAAAGATTCTAGTCATTAGGTAAACTCGACAAACGGAAAAGAGTCCATTCTATTAATTCAACAAGGCTCCATCAAAATTTATTGTCCATATGAAACTTTTATTGGCATAATTGATTCATAATTCTAAAAAATCAATCATCACGGTTTTTGATTTACAAATCAAATGCTTCTGTAATTTTATTTTCATTGGCAATACCTTGATTGAGAGGACATATTCGTCATGCTTGTAAAAAATGCAAATTTAGGAGATAATCACGATTTGAAGTTCAATAAAAAATCCATACTATTTAAAATGCAAAAGTCAAATATCAACACCGCACAGGAATTGTACCATTGAATTTGAAAAAGGATCCAACTGAATTATGTTCATGCAAGTGCCATTTTGGGGGTGCGGTTAGTTGTCCTGGTTGTAAAGAAAATCACGGTGAAGTTTGTTGTCATTGCAAAGATTAGATCTATTTGCCCTTAGTTTTACTTCCAGATGCCAACATTTTGAGATTAGCTAATTCGGTTTTTAATGACTCTATCTGAACAAGGGTTTCAAGATTTGAAATTTCTTGATTTAATCTTTCAATTTCACTGTCTTTGAGTTTAACAGATTCTTTTACATTATTTAGTTCAAGGGATAGTTCATTTTGGATTTGTTTGATTTCTGAAACACTGACTTGTGATCCTGTTGTTGTGGTTTGAATGGTTTTTGTGTTATTCAAGCTTTTTTTTTCAATATGAGATGGTGCGTGATTATGCATATAGTCGGTACTTTTTTGTGAAATCCAGCATGTGAATGTCAAGAACCATGTAATTGGAACTGCTATTATGAATACCACATTTAGTATCGGTGCAAAGTCAACAAAATAAGGCCAAAGTCCGGTCAATACTGCTGCAAAAACTCCGGTTACCAGTGTGGCTAAATGGTTACCAAGATATCCCATAATCATTTAAAAATCTCATTATTTATAACAGTAATGCTCAAAATCACAAAATAATATAATTAAAAAGAAAAAAGAGCCGAATTTATTCGTCTTCTTCAGAGGTAGTAACAGTTACTTTTGGCATATCTGATTGTAAGATTTGAATTTTTTGCAATAGTTCAGTTCTTAAATCTCTTGCAACTCTTCTCACAGTTGGTCTTGGAACACCAAGTTCATCAACTACTTTGGTGTAAATATCCTGTTTGTCGGTCACCCCTTTGTCGAGATAAGAATTAATTGCTTCTTTAATTATCGTGCTTTGGTTTGTACGATTCAACAAATTCATAATTTTAATCGATCTATATAACACTATAACTTTTAGAATTTTAAAATTGCCACATCTAGCAAATTCAGATTGTATGATGGTAATTAAATGGAAAATTTCAAAGTCCACGTAGATGAATTTTCTAACGAAAACCGTACAAGCCAGTATGTATTTTTCAACATTGATAAAATTTCTATGAAAATATTCCAAGCCGTTTTCACAAAAAGACTATTAAGATGTATTTGCAGATTCAACTCAATGTCCGTAGTAAATATTGAAACTAACCTGGGAAAGATCTCATTCAAACTTCTACCTGAATTAGCTACGGAAACTGTAAGAAATTTTCAAAAATTAGCTAAAGACGGATTTTATGATGGAACTCTGTTTCACAGAGTCATTCCGGGATTTATGATTCAAGGAGGCGATCCCAATACAAAAACAAACAACAAGGGTTCATGGGGACAAGGAGGACCAGGATACAACATTAAGGCTGAATTTAATTCAAGATCTCACTTGCGAGGCATAGTTTCCATGGCCAGATCACAAGATCCAGACAGTGCAGGTTCACAATTTTTCATTGTTACCTCAGATAGTGCATTTCTAGACAGACAATACACGGTATTTGGCGAAGTGCTGGGAGGAATGGACGTTGCAGATAAGATTGTCAATCTTGACAGAGATGGTAATGATTGTCCGCTAGAAAAAACATCAATGATCCGTGTTACTGTGGAATAAATGAATACAAAAATTACTTTGTTTATCATAATTTCACTAATTCTAGTCATTCCTTCAGCAAGTGCTCAAGAGATCAACGTTGGGGAAAAAGCGGTCCAAAAATCAGTTGAAGTAGTAATTAATGACGATAACGACATACACGTTAAGCACATTGTAAGTTCTTCCAATTCCCCAAGGCAGATGAAATTG
>JAQBHN010000106.1:0-42433 GCA_032127635.1 Nitrososphaerota archaeon | reverse complement strand
GAATGGCAGAATCAAATTCTCAACACCTATGATGTGGGCAGTTGGCGGAATTGCACTGTTCTTCTCTGCAGGTGCAGGCGGTGTTGCAAATGCCGCCATGCCGCTGGACTTTACGACACACGACACATACTGGGTAGTGGGCCACTTCCATCTCTTTGTGATGGGCACAATTGCATTTGGCTCAATCGGATTCCTGTACTACATGTTCCCATATGTGACTGGAAGAATGTACAATGAAACAATGGGCAAGGTCCACTTTGTAATGTCATTTGTCGGCACAGTTCTGGTGTTCTTTACGCAGCACGTGCTTGGCTTGTACGGAATGCCAAGAAGAATTTTCGATTATCCTCCAATCCCTGAATGGATTGCTATGAACCAAATCGCAACAGTAGGCGCAATGATTATCGGCGTCAGCATGGCAATCTTCCTGGCAAACATGATTTACAGTTCCGGAAAAGGAAAGCTTGCAAATACCGAAGACCCATTTGGTGTCGGTGGGAAATACTATTATCCGTTTGAGGCAAAGAACCCATCACACTAGGAGATATATGAAATGAGTCACGACAATTCCCAAATTTACAGAACATCTCCATCCAGAGTTGGAAAAATGATGATAATTATGCTAGGTATCTGCCTTGTCGGCGGAGTGATATTCTTTTCAATGTGGGATTACTGGATTTCAATGCCTGCTCCGGTTGTAGCAATGATGAATGAAACTATTGAACATGACGTACAGGCAGCTTTTACAGGTGTACACATTCCAGTTGCCTTGTCGTTTATCGAATCCAGTGATTTTAGGACTTTGGCGTTTAACGCATTACCTGGCGAGGATGATAACAATCCGACGATTCATGCTGGCGTCGGCGATGAAATCAAATTCTCCGTAATTAATAACGGAAAATCTTTCCATGCATTCGGTGTGACAAAAGCAGATGAAGGCGTTGGAGGAATTATTCCAAGTAGTGCAATTGCAGCTGCAACAAATCCATTAAAACCAGGCGAAAGCGGAGAATCAACATTCGTTCCAGGCCAAGACGGAATTTACTATTACATTTGCACTGTTCCAGGTCACAGGGACCAGGGAATGGTTGGCCAAATCATTGTAGGTGATGTTTCAGCACCTGAACCAGTTGTTAAAGCGGCACCAATTATGGAAATGCCAGCACCAGGTGTTACTGATGTTGAAGAAATGATTGTTGAACCAACAACTGAACCAATTGTTGAAGCAGCACCTGAACCAGTTGAATTTAACGGCGTAATTTCACTTCCGCAAGGATCTGGTACCCCTGGATGTGATGAGACAAACTCTTGCTTTATTCCGTTTAATGTCTCAGTTTCAGTAGGTGAAAAAATTACTTGGTCCAATAATGACTCTGCAGCTCACACCGTAACAAGTGGAAGTCCTGCAGGTGGTTCGGATGGAAACTTTGACAGTGGTTTGTTTATGGCTGGCGGTACATTCTCTGTAACTCTTGATGAATCTGGCGAATATCCTTACTTTTGTATGGTTCATCCTTGGATGACTGGCAGCATTACAGTAAACTAGGATCGAGAAACCTTGGCCATTCAATATCTTGCTTTAGCAACAATGATAGTTTTGTATTCGCTGATGTTTATTGGCGGATATGTTTCAGCGGCAGGACTTGGACTGACCTGCCCCGAATGGCCTTTGTGTCCTAACGGGGTTTTGCCATCAGAGGAATATTTTATTGAGTGGACTCACAGAACAGTTGCAGCAACTACCGGCGTACTGGTAGTTGCAACCATGGTTGCAAGCCTAATCAACAAGAACGCCGACTTGAAAATCAAAATCACGAGTTCGCTTGCGTCAGGCTTGGTGATTGCACAGATTACCCTTGGAGCCCTGGTAATCGATACAAAGCTTCATGCGGTCCTGGTTGCAATTCACCTGGGAATGGGAATCTGGCTGTTTGCAATGGTGCTGTTAACTGCATTGTTTGCATTTAGAATTGCAAAATCTTCCAAAGTAATCAGCGCTTAGATTTCTTAAGTATTTTTGGCAAAAAAACATACGCCATCATCCCAACACATACCAGCGTCCCTGTAGCAATTGCACCGATGAAGACTGTTCCGAACGGGCTCTGTGTTCCCATGTTGAACGTATATGTTAGAATCCCGTCAGATCCTGGCATGTCATACAGATCAACCTTTACGATATGGTTTCCAGTGTTTCTCCACACATAATCAAAATCCAAATGCCCGCTATCAACAGAAGTGGGGGTAATTTCACCTACTTGCTGACTGTTGTGAAATACTCTAATCCCAATGGTGGATCTGTCTACTTCCACGTGTTCCTCGTTGGTGACTCTGACTAAAAACTGGGACGGCTCACCAATCTGTGGAAACTCCGGAGTTGTGGATACTTGAACCCCGTAACCTCCGTAAAACTGCTCGGCGGAATTGAACACCGGATCAGCATATGCAGAACCAAATCCTGAATACGCTGAAAAAGTCAAAACAAAGATCAAGAGAATTGATCGCTTTTCAGGCATTTGGAATATCTTCAAACTGACGAATATATTACAAGTCCGTTTATTTGGAGAAATCTTCAAAACCTTTAAATCCTTATTGACAAGAATCCCAGCAGTTGACTCTCGTTTCAAAATCAATCGACATCAAAACACCAGTGGATAGCGTTTTCACCTACTTTGCAAGACCAGAACATGTTTCTGACCAAATCAAAAACGACACTGTAGGAATGACTGTCATTCCAATGGATATCAAGGAAGGAATGGGTGTTGGTACAACTTTTAGAATTATCGGTGACTTTAGCGGAAAACGATTGGAGTGGGATTGTGAAACAACAGAATTCATCAGAAATGAGAAAATTACTGCCAAACAAATCAAAGGCCCTTTCAAGAGGTGGCAAATTACCAACGAATTCAAGGCATTGGGCAATAATCTTACAAGGGTAACAATGTCTGTAGACTATGCAATGCCGTTTGGCCCTCTCGGAGCAATTTTGGACAAGGCAAAATTTGCAAAATCTGCTGAAAAAGGAATGGAGACTGCCCTGTACAACGTCAGAGGGCTGCTGGAAGGAAACGGCTCAATCCCGGTATACATTACACTTGATGCATACCAGAAGCTTTTGGCCGAAAAGAAAAAGATGAACGACGTTCCAGTTTCAACTGCACTTACGGCAATCATTGAAAAGTACAATGAGATTCAAGCTAAAGCACAAAACTAAATTTTCATTCATTTTGAAATCTTAAGATTAATAACAACTCCAGACTCATCCATATCGGTGGGTCTATGGCGCAGCCAGGTAGCGCACCGGACTCTTAATCCGGTTGTCAAGGGTCCGAATCCCTTTAGACCCGCTTCATGACTTTTACGATCAATCCCTCTTCGCAAACAAAACTATTTTTCTACTTTGATTACAGAGTATTTTTTTGCCAATGAAAGCAACTCGCCTATTCCTAACGGTTTTGAAATTACCTTGATCAATCCCTCCCTGATTGCCTCTTTGCTTTTTGGCGAAACCTCTTGGAATCCTGCAATGATTACCACATTTGCATTTGCGTCAATTTTCTTGATTTGTTTGAATGCCTGATAGCCGTCAAGTACGGGCATATCCCCGTCCATGATTGCTAGGGACGGCCTGACCTCTGCAAATTTCTTGACTCCTTCTTCTCCATTTGATGCAATTACCGCGTCAAATCCGTGCAATTCTAAAATTTCTTTGTAGATTCCAGCCAGATCCTCATCGTCTTCTGCAAGCAGAATTACCTCTTCCATGTCCAATCACACTATCATAGTTTATTGTTAAACAATACGTTAGTTTTGATTATAACACGTTGCTCATTATCTATCTTTTTTGTTAATTAATTTTAAGAAAAAATGCAACCGATATTATATGAAAATGTATATGCCTCAACTACACAATACATGTGATATCGGGAGAACTGAACTTTGAATGAATCTATATTGAAAATACAACTGGCTAGCGATAAACGAATCTTTGTCTGGCTAATTGCATCACTAGTTTGCATTACCCTGCTGTATCAGTTGAGACCCTTTCTTGATGACGAACAATTCATGTGGATATCAATTCCCACATATTCGATCATTCCTGGCCTTCTGACATTTTTTGCTCTGAGACTTGCAATAAAATTAAGACATCTGGATAGTTCTCACGCAAAGGCATTTGCAATTTTTGCTTTAGGTTCTGCATTTTTGTTTGTAGCTGAACAAATCTGGCAGTTATACGATCATGTTTGGAGCGGTGATCCGTTTCCATCCGAAGCTGATATTTTTTACATTGCAGCATATCCGTGCCACATTGCATTCTTGCTCATTTATCTAAAACCAACATTCAGATCAATAAATCGAAATGTGTGGTTTTTTGCAATTGTTTTGGCTTTTTCCCTTTTGATACCATCATTATTGGCATCATATGATGACATGCAAGGAGAGGACGTGTTTTCAACATCTGTCGCACTCGCATACCCAATCCTGTCATCAGTACAATTGGTCCCTGCAATTGTCGGCGTCATGTATCTTATCAAGAAGCCATCAAATTTTTCTTGGATGTTGATTTTATTTGGATTTCTTTCATACAATATTGCGGATACCTATTTTCTCTTTGCAGAATTGGATGGATCATACTATGACGGCCACCCTGTAGATTTGCTCTTTGTTTACGGCTTTATCTTTTTTATTTTTGCATTCTATCATCGCTCAAAATTTACGAGTATTTTTCACGACAAAGACACTTTATTTTCTGACAAAGTTCAGTTTGAAACAATTAGCAAATTTGGAATTCCACTTACAGTATCCATTGCTTGCATGGTAATTCTAATCACTCTGATTAATTCAGCTTTTAACGAAGTCAACCCAGATGTTTCTGCCAGTCTCTTCTTTGGCATTGTAGCAATATTGGGTGTCCTTGCTGTAATTGTGATGACTATAAACAAGAACCTCTCACGTCTAGTTAAAATGAGAACTAACGAACTAGTTGCGCAACGAGACAATCTTGAAAATCTTGTCGAAGAGAAAACCCAACAAGTGCTAAAGTCTGAGCGGCTATCCGCCATTGGTGAATTGTCCGGACGACTTGCACATGACTTGAGAAACCCCCTATCTGTAATGAAAATGTCTCTAGAACTGATAAAACAGTCCCCGTCTGATTCAAAAATATCTGATTCCGCTATCACTAAACGCATTGATTTGATAGAAAAAAGCATTGATAGAATATCCCACCAAGTTGATGATGTGTTGGGATATGTCAGAATTTCACCGTTGAATTTGACAAATGTTTCATTAAGGCAAGCCATAGAATCTTCTTTGAGTAAAGTAAATGTCCCGTCCGACATTGAAGTCAGTATTGACAAAAATGACGTTAAGATTAGCTGTGATGCAGTGAAACTTGACGCCGTATTTATCAACCTGATTGTTAACTCCGTTCAGGAAATGCACCAGGGAGGAAAAATTGAAATTAAAATATCTGATGAGGGTGATCTTGCAGAAATAAGATTCATTGATTCAGGGGATGGAATCCCTGACGTGGACATGAAAAAAATATTTGAGCCCTTGTTTACGACAAAACAAAAAGGTACTGGATTGGGCTTGGCAAGTTGTAAAAATATCATAGAACAACATCATGGTGAAATCAGTGTGAAGAACAACCCTACAACCTTTACAATACGTTTACCAAAGATCGCATCTTCGCTGTCTGTCAAAAGATAAATTCCAGATGGGATCTACAATTTTTTCAATAAAGTAAACCTGGGTTTGTCCGGCTCGATGTCTTCGTGCATGTCTACATTGCTTACAAATCTTACATCGTAGTTCATCCATCTGTTCTGCATGTTTCGAAATTTTTGATTTTCATCAATCCGTTTTTCTGTCTCCTCGAATTTTTCACAATTCATTATGTATTTTCCAGAGACTCTGAACATCTCTGCAATTCCTTTTTCCAATGCTTCGTCATCCAAATAATTCATCAATCCGTGAGTAAATACAAAATCAACTGAAGCATCCTCAAACGGCAACTCTGTGATGCTGCCTTTTTTAAAATTTGCAACTCCGAGTTTTTCCTTTGCTATTTCCAATGCGCGGTCATTTAGATCTATGCCGTGAACTTGAAACGTATCTGGAAACAGCCTCAGATCAATCCCTGTCCCGCAGCCAACCTCTAATACGCTTGTACAGCGCAAGGAAGTAGCCAAGTCTTTGACAAACTTTGCAAATTCTTCGTTGTATCGTGATTCATTCCCGTCTGAATATTTGTTCCAAAACCCCTCATTGTAACCCATGGAATTTTTCAAACATTGCTCTATTTGATACTAGTTGTTCAGTGCTGGCATTTGCATGGAACAAGTTTCGTATCAAATGTGCAATCGTGCGGGCCATCTGATTTTCCTTGCGTGGGAATTTCTTTCATACAATCATTGTGGCGGCCCTTTCTGCAAAACCAGCAGATTTCATATGTCTCACCAGAAGCGCATGAATCCATAATCTCTAATGTATACTGTTGGTAAAAAACTTCATGGAATCTAGATGAATGTCAACCAGGGCAAGAATCTTTCGTCTTTACCCATGACTACATCGGCAAATGATTTTTGCAGTCCCTTGGTGATGCTGCCCATCTTCCCGTTTCCAATCCTTACTTTGTCTATCTGGGTCACTGACTTTACTTCAGCTGCAGTCCCTGTCATGAATATTTCATCCGCATTGTAAAGATCATCCCGTTCCAGATCCTGCTCGATTACAAAACCGCCGTTCTTTTCAATAATCCGTATGATGCTGTCCCTGGTAATCCCCTCCAATCCCCCTGCTGAAAGTGGGGGAGTCTGAATGATGTCGTCTTTGATGATGAAAATATTCTCGGCGCTACCTTCTGCAACTTTGCCCTGATGGTTTAACATGATTGCCTCGTCATATCCGTTTTCCAATGCCTCCATTCTTGCAAGAGCGGCATTTGCATAGTTTGATGCAGCTTTTGCCTGCATTGGCTGGGACCTTGAATCAATTTTGGTCCAACTGGACACTTTGCATTTTGATCCTGAAAATTTACCTGCTTTTGATTCGCCCATCTTCCATTCCCAGCAGGAAATTGAAACGTCTACTTTGTTGGTGGTAGGGGTCAACCCCATTGTCCCATATCCGTAATACGCCAACGGTCTGATGTATGCTTCTTTGAGTCCTCCCACTTTTACGGTTTTTATAATTGCGTCTGAAATTATTTTTTTAGAGAACTGCATTTTCATCGAATACAGTTTTGCAGATTTGAACAATCTGTCGACGTGCTCCGGCAATCTAAAAATTGCCGATCCGCTTGGAGTGTCATAGCATCTAATTCCCTCAAAAATTGATGTTGAATAATGTAATGCGTGAGTTAACACGTGAACTTTGGCATCTTTGAATGGCACCAGTTTTCCATTCATCCATATTTTACCAATTTCTATCATAGGAGAGCAAAAAATCTATGCTAATTTAAAGAATTATCTTTGTTTGCAGATTTTGGCAATATCTGAAACTACATATCTGATTAATTACAATTCCTAGCATGGAGTGGATTTTGGGTTTTGCAGGAATTGCCTGTCTTGTAACGGGCTTGCTTGGTCAGGCATTTGAAATGAGAAAGATTCGCCTGACTACCTACAAAGATAATAATTTCGGCCCGGTCAATATTTTCCTCGATAAGAAGAATTTCAAGTGGTATGCCCTCTTGGGTATTGGAATTGTTCTTTGGTACGCTGCTGAGCGTATGTGATATGATCTATATAGATCAGGTCTAAATACTAGAAATTCTAACGTAATGTATCGCGTGTTTTGGGTAACGCCGGACTAAATCTAGATAATGGTCCAAGAATAAACCCATGAAGGCGTTTACAGGAGCAATCCCGTAACGCCTCTCTTTAATCAAATAAAATTAATCTTTGATATCTCTTGGTGGATTGCCTTGATGGCTTTTGTAATGTTGTTGTCTGAATCTTCTACGACGATGATTATTCTTGAAGTCTCTTCTTGCGCATCCATGTTCAATATGTTTAATCCCGATTCGCCGATCTTTGCACTAGTTCTTGAAACTACTTGCTGAACTCGCCACATCTCATCTCCGATCAATGTTATGACTCCTCTGTTGTATGTCATTGTGGCAAGTGAATCAAATGCCAAAAGATATTTTTCATTTCTTTTTACATATTCTCCGTCTAAAAACAAGATTCTGGAAAATTCCAGGCCGTCCTTTGTAAACGGTGACAGGATGACAAATTCGCTATAGTGCTTGTCTTTTTCTAAGGATGTCAGTAGTTTTTGAATACAGCTGGTTTCAATTCTAAATATGGCGCAATTCTCCTTCCCCGTTACTATTTTTATCGGATGCCCTTTCTGTTCCTCCAAACTTCTCTTTATTGTGGTTATTTTCCCTGGGTTTTTCATATTGGTAATTGTAATTGGCATGTCCACGCCATTCTCTACGATTTCTTTTATTGCGATTGGATCCAAAATCTTCATCCCGAACATTCCTGCAAGTCTTGCCTCGTTGTATGACAGCTGGATTACTTCTCTTAATTCAGAGTCCACGATTTTTGGATCTGCTGAGACCACCGCACTATCTTTTTCAAAATCTATGCTGGTTTCATATTTTTTATGAAACAATATCCCTAGATCTGCCGCAGTCCTATCCGAACCTCCGCGCTCGTATGTGGTGGGGATGCTGTTTACTGTTTTTCCGATAAACCCCCCAATTGTTACCACCTCGTTTTTTTCCACCAACTCTGATATCTTGCCAATTTTTTCTCTGGACTCTGCTATGAGAAAATTTGTAAATTCGATATTGTTATCAGTGATAATTGGCCAATTCTCAAATTCGACTGCTTCGGATGTAATGCCGTTGCTTTTTAGAATGTGGTTCATCACATGTGACATCAAAATTTCTCCTGAAAATGCCAGTGCCTGAGATCTTGTCTTGTCTGCAAATTCTTTGTTTTTTAATGCCTCGTCCAGTGCTTTTTGCGCTTTTTCTAGATGCGAATCAATGGTTTTTTTGCATTTTTCCCTGTTTTTATCATCAACCATTTCCAGAATTTTTTGATAGGTTGATTTTACAATGTCTAACGATGGCGTTATCCCATTTTCCGCATTTCTGCCCTGCTCTAAGACTATGTCAGTCAACGAGCGCTTTATTTCATTGTGGATTGTTAGCGGTGCCGAAAAAACTGCAATGACTTTGGCACCTGTTTTCAAATCACTGATGCGCTGAATAATTTTTGGTATGGTTTCGCCATTTGGACCTATTGCGCTGCCGCCAAATTTGGCAACTATTAGCCTAGTCATAGTATTTTATCAAATTCAATTTGCCTTCTATTAAGCATTTGATTGGCAATCTGCCAATTTCTGAATAATCTTTGATGCTACTTTGGCACCGTCCGCATTGGTTGGATTTCTTTTTGCTTCAAGTTTTTCCAAAATCAATTTTCCTAGTCTGCCGATGTCTTCAAAGACAAACCCCTGCCTTCTTGCATTATCTTCCTGCTCAAAATGTCCCTTGATGGGTATGAAAATTGCAGGTGTCCCGTAAGCGTTAGCCTCATCTATGGTTGATTTTCCAGCCAATGAGATAACCAAATCTGCTGCAAAAATCAGCTCATGTAGATTATCCACAAATCCCAAATTTTTTACATTTTCAAATTTTTTGTTTATTGCCGGACCTGACACTACGACAACCTCCAGATCTTGATTGATTTTTGAAATAGCTTCCAATGCTTTCTCGATTAGAAATAATCCTGCATCTGTGCCTCCTACGGATATGACTACGGTGTTTTTTTCAAAAGAAAATTTCTTTCTCAATTCATCTCTTGCAAGGTCTGTCTGTCTTACTATGGGGCCGACTCTTTTGATGTTGTCTTGCCCCTCCCCGTCTTCAGGAACGATTACAATGTCGCATTTTTTGACAATTTCCAGCATTGACTTGTTCATCTTTTTTTCAATGAATGATGCTATTCCTTTGGTGAAATGAGTTTCTAGCACATCCGTAATCAGAACTGTTGGAATCTTCATCCCCTGTGCCACAGTCAGTGACGCAAAATCCTCGTCACTGATTACCAAATTCGGCTTGTCTTTTTGAATGATTTTCTGTGAAATATTTTTACAACCTCTATAGTATTGATAGTAATTCCACAACCACTTTGCCGTATTCTTTAATGCCCCGTTCTCAATTATGAATGTCGGTGGATTGTATGCGTCTTGTACGTTGTAGTCTAATTTTTTTAGAATTTTTGCAGCACCACTTCCCGTGATAAAATTTGTTGAGATGCTTTCAAAATTATTTACAATTGCAATATCTCGAGTCACATGACCCAGTCCAATTGGGCTGGAAAAAAAACTGCAAACATTCATGATATTCTTGATTTTCTACCAAATTTCTAGATTTTCTCTTGTCTCAAAGTTTAAATGGATTTTACCAAGGTAGGTTTCTGGGCTCATGGTCCAGGTCGGTTATGACGTCGCCCTTACACGGCGAAAATCCGGGGTTCAAATCCCCGTGGGCCCATTTTTATCCCACTTTGCAGCATCTTTTACTTTGCAATTCTCTTGCAATCCTCAGATTGAAGACCAAAACTACTGCTGAAATGAATTTCATTCCCAATTCCTGCATTGGAAATGATAATCTATTGTAAATACTGGAACATAGATGTACTAAGCCATGTCAGTGCAGGTAACGACAAAGAAAGCAGCTGTCTTTGCAGCATTTGTTTTGATATCTCTGATATTTGTGGGGGTAGTTTTTTCACTTACTAGCGATTTTGCCGTTGAAAATCAGGGTTCTTCAACATATCTTTCCTGGCTGATAATCGCATATGTTGCAGGCCTTTCAATGATTGTTTTGCCCTGCACACTCCCACTGGTTTTCATCATCGTCCCACTCAGCATGGGCAAAGGATACAAGAAAGGTCTGAGCATGGCACTGCTTTTTGGCGCCGGTCTGACTACCATGATTGCAGCATACGGTGCAGGTGTGGCACTGCTTGGTGAGGCGGCATCACTTGATCAGATATCGACAATAATGTTTCTTGTAGCCGGAGTTGCAGCTTTTGCATTTGGGTTATCCCAGTTAAAATTAATCTCCTTGAAGATGCCATCATATTCCGGCACGCCAAAATTTATTCAAAAACGCGGGGATTATTCAAAGTCATTTTTCATGGGACTGCTTTTAGGCAATGCGGGAGTCGGATGCCCTAACCCGTTGTTTTATTGGCTATTGATCTACATAGCAGGAGCGGGAAGTGTTGAGATTGGCGCATCACTTGGTTTAGTGCACGGAATAGGAAGAGCAGTCCCGCTGATCTTCATGTCCGTGCTGGCAATTCTGGGAATAAGTCTCACCAAAGGCCTAGCTACAAAACGGATCAAAATTGAGAACGCAACAGGATGGATGCTGATTGTCATTGGCGCATTTTTGATAATCAACGGTTTGCCAGAGGGTCATGAATGGTATGAGGAAACATTCGTCCATCAAGGATGGAATAACTTAGTCGAGATGTCTCCAATTCCATCTGAGTTTGAAATGCCAGAACATGAACACGAAGAGGAAACAAATATTCCAATGGGATATGTCCCAATAGTTTTGTTTGGTTTGATTGCATTTCCGATAATCTGGTATAAATTTCACAAAAAAGAGGATATTGTAACTTGAAGGATCCGGTATGTGGAAAGGAGGTTGGAGAAAAAGGAGAGCCGCTAATGCATAAAGACAAAGAGTATCGATTTTGCTGCGCCAGTTGCAGATGGGCATTTGAGCAGAATCCTGATCAGTTTTTAGAATCATGAAAGTTCAAGTTCTGACCACTCCTGGTTGCTCAAACTGCAGTGTCCTGGAAAAAATGTTAGACAAACTTGGAATCGTTTATGATTTGATTGATGTTACGGAAAAACCTGAATATTTGCAAAAATACCCCATATTCACTGCTCCGGGGCTAGTCATCGATGAGAAATTAGAGTTTACAGGAATTCCAAAACTTGACGAATTGGAAAAGAAACTTTCCAAATAGCAGGCAATGTTTTTTACTCTGCGCAAATCTGTAATTTCAAATGACTGATTATTCCATGAATGAGAAAATGATTATTGTCCAATATGGCATCAAAAAATTTGAAAACGAGGACACGCTTGTTGAAAAATTAAGATCTATTTTGTCTGAAAAAGACATCCGAAGGAGCCTTGATACGCTAATTGGAACTCAGAAGGTAAGGCGGATTGGCCCTGACGTAATTCAAAATAATGAGAGCCATACAGAACTTCCAGATGTTCCGGATGACCTAAGATCTGTAATTGACTCTTTTTGACAAATTTTTTAAGGAGTTCTATTTGATGAAAAATATGAATCTCAAGGTAATCTTATTTGCAGGTATTTTTGCTGTAATGGCGTTTTCACTTACGACTTCTTTTGCATTTGCACATCCCCATTCCGGCCAAGTGCTGATTAACGGCCACACACATGAGCCTCAAACTGAAATAATTTCATCAAATGGAATGATAGCCCTTGAAAAATCAACCATATTTTTCCATTCTCCTGCAGAAAACTCCTTGCCGTGGGCATTTGTTGAAGGAAATATTCCAAACCATGTTGAAGGCTATCCGGTAATAATCCAAATTTTTAAAAACAATGATGCGGTACATTTTGCTCAGACAAATGTGGAAGAGGACGGCGACTACGAGTACCGGTTTCGAGTATTGAATTCTGACGGTGGCAGTACGACTAAAATCTTTGATGGTGATTATTTGGTAAAAATCTTCAAAGTTGTATATCTGAATCAAGAAAGCGTGGTTTAGAATCCTCTTAGCCCTTCTGGACGTACCATCTCCGGATGCTGTTTCATCCATTCGACTTTCTCTAGCATCGCTTGTTTGTCTTGGGGAAAAGTTCCCTTTACAGTATATGCGTTAGAACCATGGTTTACTCTAAACACAATCTCCTCTTCTGTTTCAATTTGACTGATCAAGTCATAGAGTTCTTCCAGCGATTCGCCATCGCTGATTTTGACAAATTCGCCTTCATACTTGTCTATGAATTCTTGCTTGATTCCATTTTCTAGATAGAGTGTCAAGGCGCCAACATAGTGAGGCGAACACGCACTGATCACTTCTGCAGTTCCCCTGATGTGTTCTTTTGAATATTTTTTTCCTCCCAGTCCTAAAATCACCATGCATGACATTACATACCCTGCATCTTTTGCCTTGTTTACCGATTTGATGATTGTTTTTGCAATTGCCCCCTTTGTTACTTTTTTTAGAACAACATCTGAACCGCTCTCAATTCCCAGATAGAACATGTCTAGTCCTGCCTCGTTCATTTTCTTTAGCTCTTCAGATGTTTTCTTCAGAATATTCATGGGCATTGCATAGCAAGAAATTCTTTCAACGTTTTGGAATTTTTCTCTGATGTACTTTACAATTTTAATCATGTATTCGGAATCAAGATTCAATGCATCGCCATCTGCAAGAAATACTCGCCTGGTTTCAGGAAGATAGCCTGCCATCATGTCAATTTCCGCCTTGACATCTTCCCATGACCTTTCAGAATATTCTTTTGATCTGTACATGTCACAGAATGAACATTCGTTAAACGAACAGCCTAGTGTCACTTGGAAAATTAATGATCTAGCTTCTGAAGGTGGTCTGTACAGAGGCGCATCATAGTTTAACATCATTTTATGGTTCATTCAAATTTGACTGATTATGTTTTTTATACTTTCCATTGCCGTTTACCCAAGAATACCTTTTAGTGGTAAATGGGGAGAAATTCCATAACTTATGGCCGACGATCCTGATGCAAAAAGACTGCTGTGGTTTGTATTTGCAGGTTCGCGGGGGGGACTGAACCGATTAAAAATAATTTTAAAATTAAGGGAAAATCCGTTTAACATCAATCAGCTGGCAAAGGAATTGGGGCTTGATTACAAGGCCATCCAGCACCATGTACGGGTATTGGAAAAAAATAACATGATCAGTAAAGTTGGGGAAAAATACAATGTGAATTATTTTGTCTCAATTTTTCTTGAAGTCAATATGGGGATATTTGAAGAAATTGAGGGAAAATTGGACAAAAGTAAATAAAAGATTCCGAGGTGTTTTACACTAATGGAATCCACTTCTCTAGTGCTGTCTGTTGTTTCAATTGCAAATATGGGCATACTTGGAATCATAATCTGCATATTTGGGAAAATGTATGGGAAGACCAGGGCACAGCTTCCATTAGGCATGATAGTTGTAGCAGGGATGTTGTTCTTACACAACGTAATTGGCGCGTGGACTTATTTTTCGATGGAAATGATTTTCTCCGATGAAATATTCCCGTATATGTTGGGGGTGGGAATTGCTGAACTTGCAGGGTTAATTATATTCCTAAAAATTACTTTGGACTAGTTTAATTGTAACAAAAAATATTCCAAAATGTGTTGCAAGAATATCTGAAACTTAATAAAAATATTCTGATAGCATTTGCAGCGTCAATAATAGTCTCAGCTGTGATTGCCCAGGTTTTATCTGACCAAGATGATTATCTAAACACCACATATACAACAATTGCAGATTATGCAGTTTATTTTTCAGTTTTTAGCAGCCTGTTTTATCTGGATAGCAGAAAAAAATACCGTCTAGAGTCTGGTGGATCTGACACAGCAAAACTGAAACGGGATTTAAAAAAATTAATTGCCTCGCTAGGAATTGCTGAAGTAGTTTACACCGCAGTCAGATGGGCATTGCAGTATTATTTTCTAACAATAAACTATGACCCATACATGGCATCAATTGCATCGCAAGGAATCTCTACAATTATTTACATGATGGTGCTAAATCTCACTGTGAAGATAACGAGGCTGTATAAAGATGGGAATTAGCATCTACGTCGATGGTTCCGGTGGAACTAATAGTGGATTCGGCTACTTTGTAAAAGAAACCGGGGAATCCTTTTATGAAAAAAAACCCGAACTTACAAACAACCAGGCTGAATATCTGGCAATAATTTCCGCATTAAACAAGTATGCTGATTCTGACGAAGAAATTACGATCTACAGCGATTCTAAGAATACTGTAAATCAACTAAACCACGAATTTGCAATAAATAATGAGGAATTAAGAAACCTGGCTCGAGAAGCATGGGGAATCATTGGGGCGTTTTCTAATTTATCCATTGTTTGGGTTCCTAGGAAAGAGAATTTGGCAGGAAAAATGCTGGGAAGCTAAAAACAAGAGATCAGAAATTTTCGAGAATAACTTTATTATACAAAATCTCAGATCCAACTTAACATGGTAGAATCTGTTATCTTATCGCCGAAATCCATCGCAGTAATTGGCGCATCTGATAAGAGGGGAAGCGTTGGTGCTACAATCACATCAAACATTATGAACGGCTTCAAAGGAACGGTTTACCCCATTAGCCCGTCCAGAGATCAGGTCTTTTACAAAAAAGCATACAAATCTGTTTTAGATGTTCCAAAACCGATTGATCTTGCTGTCATTGTAATCAAAAACACATTGGTTGCGCCTGTGTTGGAAGAATGCGGAAAGAAAAAAGTCAAAGGCGTTATAATTATCACGGCAGGTTTCAAAGAAGTTGATGAAGAAGGAGCTAAACGTGAACAAGAAATTAAAGACATAGCTAAAAAATACAACATCCAAATCATCGGACCTAACTGCCTTGGTGTCATGAATCTTGACCCGAAGACAATGATGAATTCCACTTTTCTTAAAATTACGCCAAAGTCTGGAAAAATTGCACTCGTGTCTCAGAGCGGTGCAATATGTGCAGCGTTAGTTGAAGATGCCAGCGCTCAAGGAATTGGATTCTCGGCAGTCGTTAGTCTTGGAAATAAAGCTGTAATGAGCGAAGTTGACATTCTAAAAATTCTTGCAAATCACAAACAAACCCAAGTCATTGTCATGTATCTTGAAGACATGGGCGACGGTCAAGAATTTCTTAAAGTTTGTAAAAATATTACTAAAAAACTCAAAAAACCAGTTCTTGTACTCAAATCTGGACGCAGTCCGGAGGGCGCAAAAGCTGCAATGTCCCATACTGGAGCCTTGATGGGCTCAGATGAAATCTATGATGCTTTGCTAAAGCAGTCAGGTGCTATTCGAGTTGACACGATGGAGGAACTCTTTGACTATGCAACTGCATTTTCAAAACAACCGCTCCCAGCAGCGGGGGACCTTGTAATAGTTTCCAATGCAGGCGGACCAGCAATCATCTCTACTGATGCATGTTCCAAGGCGAATCTCAAGATGGCGGACATCAAGAGCATTAGTAAAAAGATTGATGCGGTAATCCCACCTTGGGGAAGCTCCAGAAACCCTGTTGATATTGTAGGCGATGCTGATTTTAACAGATTCAACAATGTCTTGGATCGTGTACTTGCACATCCGAAGGTAGGATCAGTCATTACAATGTGCACTCCTTCTGGAACTCTGAATTATGACAAACTAGCAGAAGTGATCGTTGCAATGTCAAAGAAATACAAAAAGACAATGCTTGCAAGTCTGATGGGGTTGGATGAGGGAATTACAAACAGGGAAATTCTGGCAGAAGGGGACGTTCCTTATTACAACTACGCTGAGGGTGCAATTAGAACCCTTAATGCAATGACCAAATTTTCAAACTGGATTAAATCTCCAAATGGAAAAATTACAAAATTCAAAGTAAACAAAGCAAAAGCAAAGGCAATATTTGACAAGGTAAAAAAAGAAAAGAGACCAAATCTTTTAGAAGAAGAAGGACAAGAAGTTCTCAAAGCATACGGTCTACCATTACCTCAGAGTGCACTTGCCAAGAACGAGGCAGAAGCAATAAAAATTGCAAAGAAGATTGGATATCCTGTTGTAATGAAGATTGCATCCCCGCAAATTATTCACAAATCTGACGCAGGCGGTGTTAAAGTAAACTTGACAAATGATGCAGAAATTAAAGATGCATACAAAACAATTGTCAAAAATGCCAAAAAATACAACAGTAAAGCTGAGATCAAAGGCGTGTTGATTGTAGAGATGGTAAAAGGCGGCAAAGAATTAATCATTGGCTCAAAACTAGAGCCTGGATTTGGCCCTGTCATCATGCTTGGAATGGGCGGAATCTATGTGGAAGTTCTCAAAGACGTAACCTTCAAGCTTGCACCTGTCACTGATTTGGAAGCAGATGACATGATTGCATCAATCAAGACTCAGAAACTACTACAGGGAGTTAGAGGAGAAAAGCCTTCAGACATTGCAAAACTTTCCGAATGTATTCAGAGACTGTCACAACTAGTTTCAGACTTTGCAGAGATCAAGGAATTAGACATGAATCCAGTCCTTGTAATGGAAAAAGGAAAAGGCTGTCGCATCCTTGATGTTCGTATAGGGCTTTGATCGCAATTCATTCCTAGAATTAGCTTAAACTAATTTAGAATATTTATACAACTTCAAAACAAATAATGTTACATGGCTAATGTCCTAAAGACGATTAGAACTGGTGATGATTACATTGAAAGTCTTAGAGGCCGTGATCTCAAAATTTACCTCTTTGGCGAACTAGTAAAGGAACCAGTAGATCACCCAATGATCAGACCATCCATTAATGCAGTTGCAGAAACTTATGATCTTGCTGTACGTGAAGAGGGACTAGCTACTGCTGATTCGTCACTTACTGGATTGAGAGTTAACCGATTTTTACATATTGCAGAAAGTGCAGAAGATTTAGTTTTACAGAACAAAATGCAGAGAAAACTCGGACAAAATACTGGAACATGTTTCCAAAGGTGTGTTGGAATGGATGCAATGAATGCTTTACACTCTACTACATTTGAGATTGATGAAAAACATGGAACTGATTACCATAAAAAATTCTTAGAATTTGTAAAGATGGTTCAAAAAGAAAATCTTGTGATCGGCGGCGCTATGACTGATCCTAAAGGGGATAGAAGCAAGGGACCTGCAGAACAAGATGATCCTGATTTGTTTACAAGAATAGTGGATGCCGATGATAAAGGAGTCTATGTTTCAGGTGCTAAAGCACATCAAACTGGTTGTATTAATTCACACTGGATAATCCTGATGCCAACAGTCAGACTAACTGAAAATGACAAAGACTGGGCAATTGTCGGTGCAGTTCCTGCAGATGTGAAAGGAATTACTTACATTTACGGTAGACAGTCCTGTGATACCAGAAGCATGGAAGATGGTGACATTGATGACGGCAATGCAAAGTTTGGAGGACAAGAAGCTTTGATGATTTTAGACAGGGTCTTTATCCCGTGGGATAAGGTTTTCATGAATGGCGAATTTGAATTCGCATCCATGTTGATTGAGCGTTTTACTTGCTATCATAGACGTAGTTACGTGTGCAAAACAGGACTTGGCGACGTGTTGATTGGAGCAGCAGCGACAATAGCTGATTACAACGGCGTTCCTAACGTATCTCACATCAAAGACAAAATTATTGAGATGACCCATCTTAATGAAACGATTTTTGCTGCAGGTATTGCATCATCACACCAAGGACACAAGATGAAATCAGGCGTTTATCTAAATGAAGACATGCTTGCACAAGTTTGTAAACACAACGTTACGAGATTCCCATATGAAATTAGCAGACTAGCACAAGACATTGCAGGGGGATTGGTTGTTACATTGCCTTCTGAGAAAGACTTTAGACATCCTGAAGTTGGACCATTGCTGAAAAAATATCTTGCAGGAAGAAGGGGGGCTGATGTTGAGAATAGAATGAGAATTTTAAGATTAATAGAAAACATGACTTTGGGAAGAAATGCGGTGGGATATCTTACAGAATCAATGCATGGAGCAGGCTCACCACAAGCGCAAAGAATCCAAATTCAAAGACAAATGCAAGTAGGTTACAAAAAGAATTTGGCAAAGAATTTGGCAGGAATTACAAATGATATTGAAGAACCAAAAGAGCCATCTGAATACTTTGACCGAGTTTTCAAAACAAAAGACTCCCTTCTTTAAATTACAAAATACTTTTGATTTTGTACACTATCATGACCGGTGCTGCCACATACATTCCTAAATTCATCAAAATAACCCCGATTCCATATGCTGCCACTTCAGCTTCTGACTCTGCATAAGACATTATGGATAATGATGATAGCAACGGCGTGATTCCAATCTTTACCATTTCTTTGAACGCTGGACTTTCTCTCTCCATGTCAGCGATGTATGGGGAAAATGAATAGTACCACTGATTGAATCCGCCCATGAATGATGCGCCAGAATTTGTATTCATTATCTGACTGTCTCTTATTTCTCTAAGCAATTGAACCTGTGGTGCCATCTCGGAGCCGTATGTTGCTGTTGCAATGAGGCAACCTCCGCCCTCCAAATTGACAACCTCCGTTTCTTCAGTTTCTTGCACATTGGCATCCGTCTCGTTTGATTCCGCAATTGATTTTTCCAGTTCTTTTTGTTGTCGAGCAACCTCCTGAGGAATTTCCTCCATGTTTACAGGTTTTGTGTCCACTATTCCTGTTTTAGCTTCGTCTGAGCTTTCTTGAATCTCTAAATTATAATACATTCTACTTTGTTCAATCAGTTTCTGGTATCTGTCGTGCTCCGAGTATGGCCATAAATCGTCGTTATACAAATTTCCACATAATCTTGACTCAATAGAGTGTTGATGATGTTCAAAAAAATCATTTCCAATAAATGTATACAGCTGATAATTTTCTTCACACCATTCAATTCCGTTTAATGTCAGGCCTGAAGTATCACGAAATGGAGTTTGTGCGTATGCAGAACCTGCTAGGAATAATATTGAAAACACAAGCAAATATTTCAATTAGCAATTTTATTTTCTGCTACTTGATAAGTAATGCTATTCTTGAGACTGATGATTTCTCAGGATCCTTTTTTAGCAATTTTGACGTAATTATGCTACCAAGCAGACAGGACGATCTATTGCGCTTGCCATGTGCATATGTGAACCTGTTTGCCTGAACGTTTGTAAAAATTAGTATTGTTTTTTCTTTGAATCTTTATCATTTTCTTCGGATTCTGAGTTATCCTCTATTGATTCTTCGATTTCTTCAAGTCTATCCTCGACCGCATCTGTCTTTGCAATATCTTCCATCTCATCAGTGTCATCTAATTCTTCCATCTCATCAGTGTCATCCAATTTTTCTGCATCTGTTTTCTCAATGTGCTCTGAATATTCGGAGTCTTTTTCGATTTTATCCATGTCTGATAATTCCTTCATCGTGTCAGGACTGACTGAATCTAACGGATCAGTAAACGTAAGTTCTTTTTCATTTTTCTTTTTCAATACTTGCTTTGCAACCATTATTCCAATAACTACTGCAATTATGACGTAGTTGATTGGAGGCTTGAGTAGCTGTGTGACGTATCCTACTTGTGGTAGTGTATATGCCACTTTTCCAATGTATTCTTCTTCAGTGATTGGATAATCTGTACCTGGAATTGATCCCTGATTTGCATCCCCCTGGGTTCTAACTGTTTTAGGATCATCGGAAATAATTGAGACTACCCTGTGTACAATAACTCTGCTATGATCTGACGGTCTGTCAAACACTATGATATCTCCAATCTGAATATCTTCAAAAGGTTCATGGCCTGAAACTATCAAAACATCGTATACTTCTAAGACTGGAATCATGCTTCCACTTGCAACAACATAAAATGGATTCTGTGTTCCAAATGCTACTTGCAAACCAATCCAAATAACCAAAACCCCTACGCCGACAATAATGATGTCTTTGACTACGCCTTTTGGGATTGATCTTTTTACCAATTACATTATCGCCTATAGTACCATTGATTAAATTTACTAACTATCAGATTTTGCTTCCACAGTCTTCACAGAATTTTGAGCCTTCTTTGTTTACAAATCCACAACCGGAGCATTTTCCTGGCTGTGGTGCCACTGCAGGATTTCCTAAAAGAACCACCTGGCCAATTTTTTTGATACTGCTCCACGGAATGCTGCCTTCTGTGCCGTCTTCTTTAGTGATTACCAAAACCATGGATTGCGTAGAATCAATTCCGACTTGTTTTGCAGTCCCGATCTTGTTTGCATTTTCATCAAATACGCCTTTTCCTTCAATTGAAGTTATTGAAGTTATTGGACCTGGCTGTGTAACAGTTCCTTGCGATGCTGCTGGCTGCTGCATGGGTTTTGGTTGTGCGCTTTGAACTTGAGGTTCCAATGGTTTTGCACTTCCAATGTCCCCTGCTTCGTTTTCCTTTTTGAAATCTCTGTATTCTGCGATTGAAGCATTGCATGAATTGCAAATGTATTGACCTCGTTCTACAAGTATCAGATTTTCTGCAACTTCCTCGTTTGGATTCTCAAATTCTATCTTTGGAGGGCCTTCGAATTCTTTCTCACATGTATTGCAAAAATGTTTGGTAATTGTACTTGCATCCAGTCTTCCGATAGGAGCTAAAAATAGATCAGGTCCGCCCAAATTCCCTTTCATCTGCTGCTCGTCAGTGACAGTGGCCATGATGTAGCCTCCTGATCCTCTTAATTTTTTAAGTCTAAGTTCCGAACTCATGTCTGAGATTTACCAAAACGTCATTTAAGTATATATCAAAATCAGTTTTCCAATAAAAAACATCGTGTTGATTTTGGTGAACGTTTTTAGGTATGAACAATAAAATAATGCTATAATGCCTGTAACACAAATTTCAGATACAAAATCATGGGAAGTGGATGTGATAAATTCTGACATTCCCGTATTTGTAGACTTTTGGGCCGAATGGTGTGGTCCATGTAGAATGGTAGGTCCAGTAGTTGAAGAGCTGGCAGCTGACTATGATGGCAAAGTAAAATTTGTCAAAGTTAATGTTGACGAGGCTAACGAGTTAGCATCAAAATACAACGTCTTTAGTATTCCAACTTTGATCCTGCTCAACAAAGGCGAAATAGTCAGCCAGCAGGTGGGTGCAGCATCTAAAGAATCGTACCAAAGCATGATTGATAGAGCACTCGCATAAATCACAAACACGTTTTTTCCTCTTTTTTGATCCTAAAGTAATTAATATTCCAAAAATTGAGTGAGATTATGTCATTTGGTGAAGTAGATACACTTGGTATGCTCTTTGACAAACTACAGAATTTGTTTGATGAGTCTCAGGGATACTATGAATCGTTTCTTGATACAAACAACATGTACAAGAAAGGCATGCTCACTGACAAAGAATTCTTTCAAAAATTAGGCGATTATACAGTTGCATACTCTGCATTGGAATTTCTAGCTATCAAGGTAATCTTTGAATTAAAAAAATCAGTAGGTTCTGGTTCTGGAAACACGCAATCTCCTGGACTGATGCCTGGAATGGGACAACCTGGAATGATGGCAGGCGGAATGGGGCAACCGAGATCCGGAACTGCAGGAAATCCTGTTGGCGGAGGCCCTCCAGGAATTGTTTCTGTACAAGAAGCGTTTGGAGATCCTGGAACTTTGCCGTCCCCTGATCCATCGTTGATGCCAAGACAAATGGCGCCGCAACAAAATGGAAACGGATGTTCTTCATGTGGTGCACCACTTAGAGCAAACGCAAAGTTTTGCACAAAGTGTGGTACGAGATCATAAAATTAGTAGATT
Organism: Nitrososphaerota archaeon; assembly: GCA_032127635.1. Classification (GTDB taxonomy): domain Archaea; phylum Thermoproteota; class Nitrososphaeria; order Nitrososphaerales; family Nitrosopumilaceae; genus Nitrosopumilus. Next base: position 19,846 of record JAQBHN010000106.1, on the reverse strand, counting down.
AAAAAATTATTTTCTTATTGCGTGGTTCCACATTCAGGACAGAACTTTGCAGTTGCTGAAAGACTGGTGCCGCACTCAGAACAAAAATTCCCGTTTGCGACTTGCTCGCTGTATGCATTTCCTACAAATGCCGAATTTTTCACTGCCCCTGACGGGACATATGTTTCGTCATCAATCAAGACTGGTTGGAAGTCTTGTTCAATCAAATATGTCATCATTCTTGGAATTCCCTCCCCTTCATTTTTTGGATCTGGAACTGAATCTCCTAACCAAAAAGAAAACCTCATCAGAGTTAATTCTGGGGTGGAGAATGCTAGAGTGTGCTTTGACATGTAGTCTTGTGCAGCTTTTTTGCCGTCAAAAACTTCCATGACGATAGTATTTTTCATTTATGTATAATAGTTTCTGGAAAAGTGGACCGGGAGGGAATCGCACCCTCGACCTCCTCGTTGCGAACGAGGCATTATACTCCTAAACCACCGGCCCTCAGAATACCTCATTGGACTCTTCTTTTATTCATTTTCTCAACGCATAATAGCCTGAAATGCACAAAATTTTCAGATGACGTACGATACTGTAATTGTTGACTCTCACGTTATACTTCCACAAGGCATGGTGGAGAAAAATATTCTAATTAACGAAGGAAAAATTGTTGGATTTACAACTGATGTGCCTGCATGTGATCATAAAATCAATGGCAATGGACTAGTTTCAATTCCTGGACCAATTGACACCCATGTTCATTATGGAGTTTATTCGCCAATTAATGAAGCTGCAAAAACTGAATCTCATGCAGCAGCAATTGGCGGAATTACCACGATGATGCGAATGCTTCGACTGGGCGATCCCTTTTCTAATTCCTTGCAATCTCAGCTTGATGCCGCATCACAAAATCATTATGTTGATTACGCAATCCACGCTTCAATTTTTACTCCACAACAAATCAACGAGATGAACTACTGTGTTGGAAAAGGAATCCTGTCTTTCAAAATTTACATGAATCTAGGTGGTGAAGTGGGCCATGTGTACATGGACATGCCGCCGAACTCTTCCACTTTAGTTGCTGCACAGGTGAATGTCACTGATGAATTAGTTGAACAAACAGTAAAGGCGGCGGCTGATCTTGGCTGCCCTGTACTAGTCCATGCAGAAGACTATGAGTCATGTGGCTGTGGAATAAAAACAGCAAAAGAAAAAAATCAAGATGGATTGTCTGCATGGTCTTCTAGCCGTTCCCCTGAATCTGAAGCTAAAGCAATCAAAACAGTGTCAAAGTTTGGTCGGGATTATGATTGCGTAATTTATTTTGTTCACATTGGTTCAGAACGTGCACTAAAACAAATTCAAGAAGAGAAGAAACTGGGGACAAAAATTTTTGTTGAAACTTGCCCTCATTACCTGACCTTATCTTATGAGAAGCAATCTGGATATCTTGCCAAAGTTATGCCCCCAATTCGAACAGAAAATGACCGCAAGGCAGTCTGGAGCGCTTTATCCAATAATCTTATTGATACTGTGGGCACTGATCATGTTGCAAATCAACTCAAACTCAAACTAGATGGCGATGATGTTTGGGGCGCTCTTGCAGGATTTCCAGGAATAGGTACTGCAATTCCAATTTTACTCAATGACGGTGTCAATCAAAAGAAAATCTCACTAGAGCAGTTTGTACGGTTTACCAGTCAAAACGCTGCCCAAATTTTTGGAATGTATCCGCAAAAAGGCACGCTTGAGAAAAATTCCGATGCTGATGTTGTCATGTTGGACTTGAAAAAAGAAAAAACTGTCACTTCTGATCTGTTTGGAGGATTTTCTGATTACATCGTATATGAGGGAAGAAATCTAACCGGGTGGCCTGTAAAAACAATTGTCAGGGGAGAACTGGTTGCCGAGAACTTTGAAGTGGTCGGAAAACTTGGCCATGGCCAGCTAGTTGATAGAAAAATTAACTTGTTTTCAAAATAATTATTTTTTTGTTAATAAATTTGGTTTTTTACGATTGCTTTTTAAGAGAAAAACTTTGACTGCTTCTGTTGCATTTTCAGTTACTATTCCTCTTTATGGCGATTATCGCCATTGCGATCAGTCCGGCATTTGAAAATTCCTTTGCCCAGGAAATCAATCCACACCAACAATGGAAAAAATTTGCAGATCTTGATGTGATTACTTGCAAATCTGGACAATTATTGTTACAAAAAAGTAATGGAAATCCTGCATGCGTAACGCCATCGACATATTTGAAATTAGTTGACAGGGGATATGGAACACACAATCAATCCATGATGGATAAAAATCCAGAAATGATAAATGAATTAATGAATGCCATGGCATCAAACCCGAATCTGATGCTTCACTGGCATGAGATGATGCAAAATGATTCCAACATGATGAGTCAGACAATGGCTGATTGGGTTTCTCAAATCAAAAATAACCCTGAATTATTGAAAAATATGTTGGGCCCGATGACCAGTGATCCTGAATTACGTGAAAAGATGATTGAAGTCATGAAAAACCACCCCAATATGGAGACTATGCTGAAACAGAATTCAAAATGGATGGATTCAATTCATGATTCGATGACGGGCTCTGAAATGGGGCAGGGGATGCATAATTCTCAATGTGTTTGGTGCCCTGATTATCAAAAACATACTGGCTCACATTCGATGAACTCTGACGAAATTGGTTCACACTATATGGGATTTTCAAATCCTGACAGGATGACGGGCATGATTCATCACATGTGGATTAATTCTGAGATAACTAAAGGCATGCATACGATGATGCTTGGGGATTCTTCTCATATGGCAACGATGTCAAACCAAATGATGGAACCAATGCTCAATGCAGTCATGGATGATCCTGATTTGAGAGAACAGATGATTGAATTGATGCTAGAGCACCAGGATTTTATGAATTCGATAAGGCATGATGATCCTGACGCAAACTAATATCTTTTAAAATCAAAGAGGAAAAATTGCCGAGTGTTTTGATTATAAAAAATACAGATTGCACTAATTGACAAAAATTAAAAGCCAATCAAAGCATGTCTTTTTCCTCTGGTTGGAAAATTTGGTAAACAGTAGAGTTTTAAAGAATTTCAAATTTGCCGTTTTCTTTGGCTTTGTAAATTACGTCTGGCTTTCTCAAAAATATCCCTGACTCTAAAACCCCTGGAGTTTGTTTAATTTTTTCAGTGAGACCTTTGGGATTTTTGATTGTACCGAAATCGCAGTCTAAAATTATATTTCCATTTTCTGTAAAAAACGGATATCCTCTGTCCAGTGAACGAATCTGTGTGCCTCCACCAAGCTTTTTAATTGATTGAGTGACTGCGTTTCTTGCAAGTGGATGAATTTCAACTGGAACGGTTCTTGTGAAATTTTTTACAAACTTTGTCTTGTCTGCCATTACCACGACTTTTTTTGCAAGGCTAAACAAAATATTTTCTCGTAGTAATGCCCCGCCGCCACCTTTGATTACATATTTTTGCGAATCGATCTGGTCTGCCCCGTCAAATACCACATCAATGTGCTCTACTTGATCAGCCTCCACTAGCTGAATGCCCTCTTCTTCTGCAATTAATTTAATTTGCAACGATGTCGGCACCCCTCTGATGCTATAGCCTTTCAGTTTGATTAGTTTTGAAAGTGATTTTACAAGTGTGGTTGCTGCTCGTCCACTACCTAATCCGACTGTGTAGTCATCTTTCACAAATTTTAACGCATCACTTGACAATGCCTTGATGGCATCATCGTAGGTCAATTACTCTACCTCTGCTTGATCCAGTTTTGATAACACTCTCATGATATCGCCTTTGATTTTATCTAAATCATCTGCATCTTCATCAAAGTCATCATCTAATGTGACTGGTTTTTCTTTAATTGGTTCTGGAAGTGCTTTGTACTCTGTAATTTTTGCAACTTCTTTGTTTAGGTCCGGCTTAGTCTCAAATCTGACTTCAGGTTTTGGCATTACTGATTGTATTATTTCCATTTTATCTTCGACCTTTTGATTTGGCTGTATGATTTCTTGAACAATCTCGTCTCTTGGCTTGATCAACTCCTCTTGAATTATTCTTGGCTGTGGCATTGGTTTTGCAACCTGTTTTGCTTCTTCAAACGATGGGAATTTTGACTCCTTTCTTGAAATGTTTGTTAGAGTTGTTAATTCAAACGATTGCCTTGATTTTGTCGGAGGGATCTCAATTGGCTTCATCCTGCTTTCTTTTGGTTTATCAAAGTTGAATGCGTTGGAAACCACTTGCTTTGTCTCTTGCTTTATTTCAGGAACCTGCACCATCGGTGTTTCAACTTTGGCACTTACCATCTTTGATGAGAGTTCATACAATCTATCGTCCAGCTTTGATAGTTTTTGGTCCATCAATGTGATCAAGCCGTCACCAACTGGACCCAGGTCTGGATGGTTACTTGCTTGTTCAAGTTTTTCTAATCTAGCTAACACGGTTCCTAACTGATGCTGATACTTTAGTAGCAATTTGTCTTTTTGAATTTTAGAAAATTCAGCTTCTGCTTGATATAGTCTTGAAATAGTTTTAGTAAGAATGTCTTTTTCAATCTTTAATGAGGTGATTTGACTCTTGATGTGAGAGCTGGCACCAAGACTAAGTAATTGATTTTTGTCTCTTGGCATTCTACGTACAGCGGCTGCCGTAGCAACACCTGCTAATGAGCTAAGAATAAGAACAATCTCTTGCATCTATGTATACCATTTAATCCAGGAATACTTTCTGCGTTTAGCCTCTGGAAATCCACAACTTGCACATTGGTGATGACGTTTGTGAAGTGAGTTATTTCCACATCTTCTGCATCTGATGTGAACTTTCTTCTTTGTAAAACCACCCATAGAAGTTGTGCCTTTAGTCATTGCAATTCACCTAATTTTGTGATGGCGGAGGGGATATCATTACTACATTATCTCCTCTTACAACAATGCTTCCAAGGCTCTTAGAATCGCCTTCAGCAGGAATTTCCTCTGAAGATTCGAGTAGCAGGTTCATGTGTTGGTCAAAACCTAAAAGATTACCTCTGATGGTCTTGTTTCCTTTGAGCTTTATCAATACAACTTGATTGATACTCTCATCCAATACTTTTACTGCCATATCAACGGACATCAATAATCACTTATTGACATGGATATCAAGGCGTTATATTAAATTTCCATTGGTGAAACTATGAGATGTGCCCAGTAAGGCAAGTTTGACACTTTTTTCCGAGGTTTTTGACAATTTCATCTAGAATTGCTTGCCCATCTTTCTTTGTAGCCTTTCTAGGATCGCCCCATATTCCGTTTTTGGTCGCTTTGGGAAATGATTGATTTGCTATTTTTCCAAGTTTGGCAATTTCCTGCTTTGTCATTCCTTCTGTGTCTAGTCCTTTTTTTGCCAAACTCATTTTGACATTTTTTGAAATTGCCAACATGAGTGAAGTCTCTACAAAACCTGCATGGTCAAACTCCCTCTGCATGAAATGCCAGTATGATAATGGAAATACTTGCAGTTTGTCTTTTGAGATTTTTTTGAGTTTGACATCTAGATTCTTTATCGGCTTTAGATTTCCATGGTGTCCGTTAATTATGAAAACAGTTCTAATGTTATTTGATAGTAGTGAGGAGCACAAATCAGTTAACACTGCACGTAAAGTTGACTCGCTGACGCTTAGATTGAAAAAAGGTGCATGCTCATATGAAACTCCGTAGTTTAGTGTGGGAAGTAAAATATATCCGTATTTGTCTGAGATTTTTTTTGCAACTTCAGTTACGATGTCTGAATCAGTCGATACGGGCAGGTGTGGCCCATGTTGCTCAATTGAGCCTACTGGAATTACTGCAACCTGGTTTTTGCTTGCAATTGATTTTCTAAGAATCGGATCAAACTGGGTTTTGATATCTGTCATTTGATTCACTTTGATTTGATGTGAACTTTTCTCCAACGAACTTCTAGTTTGTTTTCTAGATGCATCTTCATTGCTTTGAGTAACGTGTCTGCTTCCAATTTTTGCCCCTTAGATTTCATTTCTTCTAATGTGTCGTTTGGATCAACTCTGAAGGAGTCCTGGAAAATTATTGGCCCTTGATCCAAGTTTTCAGTTACGTAATGAGATGTGACGCCAACAATCTTTGTACCTCTCTCAAATGCTTGCTCGTATGCAGAAGCTCCTGGAAATGCGGGAAGCAGAGACGGATGAATGTTAATTATTCTATTTGGATATCTCCAAACAAAGTTTGGACTGAGTATTCTCATGTATCTTGCAAGTGAGATTAGATCAACATCGTACTTCTTGCAAACTTGGATGATTTTCTCCTCTGCATTGCCTTGAATTTTATCTTCTATTGCAACAAATGGAATTTTCGCCTTTTTTGCTAGCTGCTCTAAGGTTTTTTCAGTACCCATAATTACAGAAATTTTTCCTTTGAGTGATTTTGCATTTGCAAGAATTGTTTGAAGGCAAAGCGGTTCTTTAGTTACTAGTACTGCAATATTTTTTTGTGAATTTGTTTCATGATGAGTACTGACATCCATTTTTTCTTTTTTAGATAGACTTTGAATATCCAAATCAAACTTTTTTACGTCGACTGATTTTGAAAAAGACACTTCTAGATACATGCCGAAAAGACCTTTGATTACATTTTGATTTACTTTCTCGATGTTCCCGCCTTTGGAAAACGCAAAATTTGTAAATGTAGCTACGATTCCCTCTCTGTCTTTACCTACCACTGTAATTCCAACAACTGTTTTTTTCATGACTTTGTTTGCTGAGGATTTTCTCATTATTAATCATTCATAGAAATTAAAAAGGTGCGGGAGGTGGGATTTGAACCCACGAAATCCTGAGATATAGGGTCCTAAGCCCTACGCCTTTGACCAGGCTGGGCGACTCCCGCAACGGATTTGCCATTAAACACAAATTTATCTATTATTGAACAGTAACATGGCAAAATTTTTTGGAACTAACGGAATTCGCGGAGTCTTCCCTGAAGATTTTACATTGGAATTTGTTCATGATATGACACTTGCAATTGGAACATACTTTGGAAAAGGACCAGTATTGATAGGATTTGATGGACGAGATTCTAGCCCTGTGATATGCAAAGTAGTCAGTTCTGCTCTAAACTCAATTGGAATTGACTGCAATATTGCAGGAATAGTGCCGACACCGTGTCTAGAATATGCGGTAAAGAGTCTGGAATATTCTGGCGGGCTGATGATTACCGCATCTCACAATCCTCCGCAATACAATGGAATCAAGCCGTGTGCAAAAGACGGCGTAGAGATTTCACGTGAAGACGAATTGATTATTGAGGACATTTACTTGCAAAAAAGCTGGCTGAAGAAACCTGATTTATGGGGAGTGACTGGAACTGAAAACAGGGCAATTGAAACATATCTTAAAGGAATTATTTCACACATTGATTCTAAACTCATAGAATCAAAACATTTCAAAGTTGTTTTAGATTTAGGTAACGGTGCACAAGCAGTATCTGCACCTAACTTTTGCGAATTACTTGGTTGCGAAACATTTCTTGTAAACCCAAAAATTGATGGTACATTTCCAGGACGAGGATCAGAACCAACACCACAAAATCTTTCTGAACTTTCAAAAACTGTAAGAGAACACAACGCAGATGTGGGAATTGCATTTGACGGTGATGGCGACAGAAGTATTTTCTGTGATGGCAATGGAGACATTCTAACTGGAGACAAGTCCGCACTAGTACTTACACGGCATATTCTAAAGAAAAATCCAACATCTCTAGTTGTAACTTGTTTGAATTCAAGTTCCAACATTGAAGTTTTAGCTGAACAGTTTGATTCTGAAGTTATTAGAACCAAAGTGGGAAGTGTTGAAGTTTCTAGAAGAATGGTTTCAACTGATGCGCTAATTGGATTTGAAGAAAATGGAGGTTACATGTATGGAAAACACAATCAAGTGAGGGATGGCTGCATGACTTTGGCATTGATGCTAGATTTGCTAGCAACATCTGGAAAGTCTCTTGCTGAAGAGATTGCCAGTTTACCTCCATCCTTTACGACAAAAGATAAAGTATTATGTTCACATGAAAAAGTTCCAAAACTAATTTCTTCTCTAAATGAGGAATTTCCAAATTCTGATACCTCTGACGGTATCAAGATTACAATTGATCTCAAAAATTGGGTAATGATTAGGCCGAGTGGAACAGAACCCATTGTTAGAATCTATGCAGAATCTGAAAGTCAGGAGAAGTTGGATGCCTTGATGTCAAAATACCTTGAAAAAGTCAGTTCCTTTATTTCCAGATAACACTTTTAAAACCAATCCAAGCGATGGTTAGAATGGAGAATGAACCCCTAGGGTGACGAAGTATGGGAAAATCATATTATGTTAAATTTGAGACGCCAGAAGAGCTCGTTGCACCAATCTTGGAAGCCGTTAGAGTAGCATCTACCAGCGGCAAAGTCAAGAAAGGAACCAACGAGGCAACCAAGGCAATTGAACGTGGTACAAGTAAGTTAATTGTAATCGCTGAAGATGTTGAACCACCAGAGGTAGTAGCACATCTTCCAATTCTATGCGAGGAACAAGGTGCAGCATATGCATTTGTACCAAGCAAATCGGAATTAGGCAAATCATTAGGCATTGATATTACTTCTGCCGCTGCTGCAATTTTGGATGCAGGTGATGCACAACACATCGTAGACCAAGTTGTATCAGCTATCGCTAAAATTAAAGGCGGTAAGACCGAAGAATGAGTCAAAACGCTGAAGAAGTAGTTCAATCTGAAATTATTCAAATTGTCGGTAGAACCGGCATTGCTGGTGAAGTAATTCAAGTTAGAGTTAAAGTTCTTACTGGTAAGGATAGAGGCAGAATTCTTACAAGAAACGTCAAAGGTTCTATCAGAATGGGTGAAATCCTTATGCTAAGAGAAACCGAGAGAGAAGCAAAGAAAATTCATTAGGTGATTAGATGAGTCTTTTAGTTAAACCATGTACTTTCTGTGATAGACCGGTTGCAAAAGGATCTGGTACAATGTATGCCAAAAACAACGGAACTATTGAATGGTATTGCTCTGCAAAATGTAAAAAGAATGGACTGGTCCTGAAACGTGATCCAAGAAAATTAAAGTGGACAAAAAAATATGTTAAAGGCGGAATTAGAAAGTCGTAGAATTGACTGAACAATCCTTGTTCATTGTAAAGCCCGATGCTGTATCCAGAAATCTGGTTGGTGAAGTTGTATCAAGATTTGAAAGAAAAGGATTCAAACTTTTGAAATTAAAGATGTTTACGTTTACTCAAGCCCAAGCAGAAAATTTCTATGGTGTTCACAAAGACAAACCGTTCTTTGGTGAGTTGACATCATTTATCAAATCAGGGCCTGTTGTAGCTGCAATCATTGAAGGGAATAATGCAATTGCTACTACCAGAATAATGATTGGCGCAACAAAATCGTTTGAGGCAGACCCTGGCTCTATTAGAGGGGACTTTGGATTGGGATTCAGCGAAAACATTATTCACGCATCAGATTCACAAGAAAGTTTTGATCATGAATCGAGGGTAGCATTTGAGTGATCTGATTTGCACATTCGTCAGCCAATAGTGGCAGTTCTTGGCCACGTAGATTCTGGAAAAACATCTCTCTTAGATAGAATTCGCGGAACAGGCGTTCAAGGCAGAGAAGCGGGCGGAATTACTCAGCATATTGGCGCAAGTTTTCTTCCAACTGAAACAATTAAGGAAATGTGTGGTCCATTATACAAAAAACTTGAACAGTCAGAAAACAAAGTTCCTGGCCTTTTAGTGATCGACACCCCCGGACATGAGGTTTTTACAAATCTTCGTTCCAGGGGAGGGTCTGCTGCTGATATTGCGATTTTAGTAGTTGATGTCAATCGTGGATTTCAACCACAGACAAATGAAAGTTTAAAAATCTTACAGAGCAGAAAAGTGCCATTTGTTGTTGCACTAAACAAATGTGATCAAATCTCCGGATGGCGAAAATCCGAAACTAAATTCATTTCCCAATCCATCAAAGAACAAGATGCATCAGTTCAAGCTGATCTGGATCAAAAACTCTATGATGTTGTGGGAACTTTATCTATTTTAGGATACAAATCTGAAGCATTTTATCGTGTACAGGACTTTAAATCGGAAATTGCCATAGTCCCTATCTCTGCACGTTCCGGAGTTGGTATACCTGAGCTACTTAGCGTTTTAGTTGGATTGACTCAACAATATCTTCAAAAAAGACTCAGCCAAGAAGAAAAGGAACCGCGCGGTATCGTGCTTGAAGTAAAAGATGAGGTTGGATTAGGACAAACAGCCAATATCATCTTGATTGACGGGATAATCAGGAAGGAAAATAGCATAGTTGTTGCAAAACGTGATGGTGTAATAGTTACAAAACCCAAGGCATTACTTTTACCAAAACCTCTTGATGAAATGCGTGATCCTCGAGATAAATTCATGGCAGTTTCTCAAGTAGAAGCGGCAGCAGGTCTGAAAATTGCATCGCCTGATCTTGAAGGTGTTCTTCCAGGGAGTACGTTGTATGTTGCATCAAATGCCGAGGAGATTGCAAAATACACCAAACTCATTGAATCTGAAATGAAATCTGTATTTGTTGATACAGAAACCAATGGAATTATTCTAAAATGCGACACTATAGGCTCACTTGAGGCCATAATGGAGATGCTTAGACGTTCCCAAGTTCCTGTTGCCAAAGCTGACATTGGTCCTGTAACTAGACGAGACGTAATAGATGCAAAAGCAATCAAAGAAAACGATAGACATTTGGGAATTGTTTTGGCATTTAATGTCAAAGTATTGGCTGATGCAAAAGAAGAATCAGAAACAAGCCACATCAAACTCTTTGAGGACAGGGTAATCTACAGTTTAATTGACAACTATAACGCATGGGTGGAGGAAGACTCTGCAAATGCAGAAGATGCAATGTTTGCAGAACTGACACCTGTATCTAAATTCACTTTTCTCAAAGGGATGGTTTTCAGAAATAACAATCCTGCAGTATTTGGAGTACGTGTAGATGTTGGAACTCTGAAACACAAAATACCATTTATGAATATGGCTGGTAGAAAGGTAGGAAACATACACCAACTCCAGCTTGATAAAAAGACCGTGCCTTCAGCAAAGGCAGGAAACGAGGTTGCGTGTTCTGTTAAAGATGTTACAATTGGAAGACAAATTTTTGAGGAAGAAGTTTACTATACATTTCCACCATCACCTGAAGCAAAATTGCTGCTCAATAAATTCATGCATAAGCTGAGTACTGAAGAACAAGAAGTTCTAAATGAAATAGTGAGAATTCAACGAACTATAGAGCCCATCTATGCTTACTAGTTTGAATGTTTTTTACAAATCATATGAATTCCAGGGGCCCCTACCGCCCCCATCATTTTATCTATTATTTGTCCTGACTTGAACATGATAAAAGTTGGGATTGACTGTACTGCATATTTCGTAGATATGTTTTGATTCTGATCAACATTGACTCTGGCAAATTTTACATTTGGATATGTCTTTGAGAGACTCTCAAATATCGGATGCATTGATTTGCACGGACCACACCATTCTGCCCAAAAATCCACCAGTGTTGGGTTCTCCGCAGATACTATTTTGTCGAAGTTAGACTCGTTCAAATCTATAATCCCGGGCTCAATTACGGGCGATGCTTTTGGTTTTAGCATCTCCTCCATCTTTCTTTGCATGATTTTAGCAATTTCTGGGTCTTCTGACAATGTGTATTTTTATTATGTTCTACTAAAAAATCTATGTTGACAAATCATCATCTGCTGTCTTGATAGGTATTGCTTCAAATCTTTTTGAATTGCAAATTGGGCACCCATCTATGTATTTTGTAAAACTGACTGAGGTGTATGCAATTCCACATTCCCCACAAATTCTTAGATTCCTAGCTAGCTTGCCCATCATTGATTGTGGAAAAGTATTGTGATTAAAACTTAGCTTTTAATTTTTTACCAGAACTTCCACCATGGCTTTACAACTGGTTTTTCAACAATTGTACATATCCCATCAATCAGGTTTGTTCCAGGTCCACAGATGCCAAACTTTTTCTCTTTAACAATAGGCTCTTCCAATCCTACTGCTTGATAAATTGAAGAATACTCTGAATAGTTGTCATCAAACCATTTCTTGTATGTTGGTTCCTTGTTGTACCTGTCTACATAGCTCTGCGGATCTTTTGTTTCATCAACAAACGGTGCGATTCCCAATACTTTTGGCTCTTCTACTGGTGTAGGTTGCGAATTTGCAATTACATCGTTAACCGATATGGTTACTGTCTCTCTATCCTCAATCCCGTCTTTTTTGGCAACTATGTCCATGGTGTATGTTTTTCCTCCATCAGAACTTGTCGGCGTCCATGAAAATACTCCCGTGTTTGATATAATTTTAGCACCTAGAGGTGGATTCTTGTCTAAACTAAACACTACATTATTGACTGAATTATCTAAAAGCCTGACTGTGAATAGCAATAATTTACCTTCATCTATGTTTAACTTGCCCAGTGGACTAATTTCGATGTTAGATGACTTTGGAGTGGCATAAAATTCGTTTGATGCATCACTTGTTCCTACAGCGTTAATTGCTGAAACTTTGTATGTGTACTTTGAATGTGTTATGAGATTTGTATGAGAGTATGTCCTTCCAGTACTTTCTGTATCTGCAACCAGTGTTGTGTATGGATTACTGTCTCTTTTTACTTCAATTCTGTAACCCGTGATTGGAGTATTTCCATCCTCTACTGGGGGGCTCCATGCTAGATTAATTTGAGTTGGCGAAACAACTGAAGCGGTTAATTTTATTGGTGGTGATGACTTTGCCATTTGAACTGCAGTTGATGTAATTGGATCATCTGCTACATCAACTGAATCTTCTCGTGGAGTAGCTGACGCTGATGGTGACTCCCCCGTGGAACCAAATCCAACGTTTGCACTAACTGCATATGCGTATGTCTTGTCAGTTGATAAATTGGTGACAATGAATGTTGTAGTTCCTGAATTTGTATTTCCAATGGTGTCATAGACTCCTGCTATGATTTCTCGCTTAACATCATAGCCGCTAATTGATTGCCCGAATGTTTCTGATGGCGGTAGCCATGAGAGTCTTATTTGATTTGGTGCAATTGCAGTTGCAGTCAATGCAGTTGGTGTTGTTGTATGTTGTGGTTTAGTTGTTGTACTAGATGATGAAATACTTGTTCCATCTGAATTTATTGAATAGATGCGATAAGTATAGGTTTCCTTTGAATCTAACCCCTGATGAATAAATGATGTTGTTTTACTGCCCGTGTTTTGTGTAATTGGAATGTAATCATTTGAGCCAGCCCTGTATTCTATTTTGTAGCCTAAAATTGCAGGAACATTTGTTGACATGTCTGGTTCTGTCCATGAGAGAATTATTGAAGTTGGAGAAACCGGTGACGCTTTAAGATTATCAGGTTTGTTGGGAAGTAAAACAGCTGGTCCTGAATTAAGATCAAACACTTGAATTCTGTCGTTATCTGAATCTGATACTAGCAACAAATCATTAATTGCATCGAGCGCAATTCCCATCGGTGTGTCAAATTGACCGTTACCTGTACCAGATGTTCCGAATTTTTCAACAAAACATACGCCATCTACTATTTCATTTGTTCCGCTAGGACAGGCATTCCCATCAACTATTTTAAACACTTGAATTCTGTCGTTGTCTGAATCTGCAACATAGAGAAAATCTTTGACTGAATCATATGCGAGTCCTGTAGGATCATCAAATTTCCCATCCCCTGAACCTGCAGATCCAAATTTTTCAACAAAACACACTCCATCAACCACCTCATTTGTTCCGCTAGGACAAGTAGTGCCAGTAACTAGTTCAAAAATAATAATTCTGTCATTGCCTGAATCTGAAACATATAGAATTTGATTAGAGTTGTCAATAATCATATTTGTTGGATTTTTAAAATTATCATTTCCGTCAAACGAATCAAACTCAAACATAAAGTTACCATTTGAATCAAATACCGATATCGAATCTGTTTCAATATTTGACACTATGATTTCTTTAGTTAATTCTTGAATTGCAATTCCTTTGGCAGAACCGAGATATTCATCTAATGCACTATTTGATGAACCAAATTTTGATTGAAATTCACCATCATCGTCAAACACTTGAATTCTGCCATTACCTGAATCTACCACAAAAAATTCCCCTAGTGCATCTCTTGCAACGCTGAACGGATTCTCAAATTGTCCGTCCCCGTTATCGTTTGCCCCGTCTGCATTATCGTTACAATTTTGAATTACAGTTATATCGCAAAAAGTTCCATACTTGAAGTCAAAATCCCCGTCATCCTGAAAAACACTAATTCTGTGATTGTTACTATCTACGACAAAAATATTTTTTGCGTTTTTATCCAATATTACATCTGTAGGATTGTTTAGTTGACCATTTCCTGTTCCAGATGTACCGAATTTAAAAGAAAATTCAGGTTCAGCATATGAGAATTGAATTGATACGAGACAAAGTGTGAATAACAGACTAAAAATTATTTTATTTTTCAAAGTATGACTAACGTTCATTATTCAAAGTTAAATAATCAGATAATAAATTTCACTACCCATTAGATCAATTGAGACTTACTAACTATATCTGAAAATTTAGATTTTGATGAATTTCCTAGTTTTGACAATTACGATTGTGGGTGCTGCCACATACATTCCCAAATTCAACAAAATAACTCCAATTCCATATAGTGTCACATCAGAATCTGATTCTGCATATGACATTATGGACAACGATGATAACAGTGGGGTAATTCCTATCTTTACCATTTCTTTGAATACGGGACTTTCTCTTTCCATGTCTGCAATGTACGGTGAGAATGAATAATAGAACTGATTAAATCCGCCCATAAATGATGCTCCAGAATCAGTATTCATCAATTGATTATCACGAATTTCTCTGAGGAGTTGAACTTGTGGTGCCATCTCAGAGCCGTATGTTGCAGTTGCAATTAGGCAGCCCCCGCCATCAGAATTATCCGCAATTACACACATTCCATTTACAAGATCAGTTCCTTCACCACACTCTCCAAATTCTTCTTCAATTATTTTTGGCTCTTCCAACCCAACTGCATCATAGATTGTAATTTCTGGATATGTTTCATCAAACCATTTCTTGTATGTTGTTTCTTTGTTGTATCTATCGATATAGTATTGAGGATCTAAATTTTGATCAACAAATGGTGCTATTGTTTTTGGCTCTTCCAATCCTACTGCTTGATAAATTGAAGAATACTCTGAATAGTTGTCATCAAACCATTTCTTGTATGTTGGTTCCTTGTTGTACCTGTCAACATAGCTCTGCGGATCTTTTGTTTCATCAACAAATGATGCCAATCCATTTGGCTCTGTTGGTGTTGGCTCTGTTGGTGTTGGCTCAGGCTCTTTTTTTGGGTCTTTTACTGGTTCGACATATGCTTTCCTTACTGTAATTGTTACGTTTTCTTTATCTTCTTGACCTCCATTGTTTACTATGACATCAAAATTATACATTACATCCTGAATATTACCATGAGATTTTGATGGAGTCCAAACAAATTTCCCTGTACTTGAATCAATTGTAGCACCAGTCGGCTCATTCTTTAAACTAAATACTGAATCTTTAACTGAACTGTCGATAAGACTAGCTGTGAATGTAACGGTCTTTTCAACTTCGACTGTTTTATCTGGGATTCCATTTAGTTGCAATACGAAATCAGGAACTTCAAATACCTTCTCGCCGTCAAATTCTAGAAGAATGCTAGTTCCGTTCTCAATTTTATTCACAAATGCTGTTGCATTATAAGTTCCAATTGCAGAAAAAATATTTTTTACAGACTGTGGAATTGTCTCAAATTCTCCCACAGGATCAGAAAAACCACCAAGTAATTTTGATTTTCCGGTAGGATCTTTGACTGCTACATTTACTAACGTGCTACCCTCATTTTCACTACCAAAAAATGATATCTTTTCATCAACCGTGTAGAAGTTTTTTCCAAGGGATACTTCTGTCACTTCAGCATGGGCAGGCACAATCATTATAATTATAAGTAAAAATATCGAAAATAGTCCTAATTTTCTTTGCATAATGATGAGTTTACAACCGAGTCTTTTAAAAAACACGTATAACTTCTTCTAGGAGATTGCGAATAATTATTCACAAACTTTACAGGTCAAGCAAAAATCGCATATAGACGCCATTACCATCTTGTCTTATCTCCATGTCGTAAAATGTAGGGGCCTTGATTTCTACTTTGAAATTGTGCCTTTTCACATCCAATGTTTCTCCATATGCGATTGCGTTGATTTTGTATCCGTCTTCTTCTTCGATGTCAAATTCCAGTCTTTTGATTGCAAATCCCTCTGTAATGAGAATAAATGGTATTTCCTCCAGCCAACTATACAAAAGATATCTGATGTCTTTTCCGTTAGCAGAGAATTTCATCTGCCCTTTTTCTTCTACTTTGTCTTGGTCTAGAGTTAAATTAATTTCTGCATCAGCTGCGACTGCAAATGCCTCTTTGAGGTCTTTTGCAGTAACTTCAATTATTGCATCAGTCGCATGATCCAAAAACTTGTAACTCATTTGAAAATTTGTACTCTATCTGATTATTAATTTAGGTGGTTTACTCTGCTTTCTCATCTAGTTGTATGATCCCAAACATGTTGCCTTCAGTGTCTGCACATTGTGCAAACCATCCGACTTTTAGAATTGCCATTTTTGGTATGATCAAATGCCCTCCATTCTCTGTGATTTTCTTTGCAAATTCATCAACCGATGGAACATTAATTGTATTTGACATTCCCATTTGGCCTGGAATTCTTTTTGACATGCCTCCATCAATTCCTGGCTGCTCTGTCCCCGTCTTTGCCATCCAGTAGTCTACCGGCCCATCCCATTTCTCAAACTTCCAATCAAAGACCTTGCTGTAGAACTTTTGCGCTCTTTCTGGATTGTCAACCGGTATATCAAAATGTGAAATTCTTGGCATGAATTTTTCATCAAGACAAATTATTTAAAACTGATCTTTACCGTGACAAATTCACTATTTTAAAATTAGAAAACAATCCACCTTGTTTTCATGAAGGCTACATGTTTTGATGGAAAAAATATGAAATATGACGAAAACTATCCTGATCCAAAACCTGGAGAGGCATTGGTCAGAGTAAGTTTGGCTGGAATATGTGGAACTGACCTGGAAATTTTAGACGGCTATATGGCATATGATGGAATTTTGGGCCACGAGTTTGTCGGAACAGTAGAAAAATCTGACAATCCTGGTTTGATTGGAAAGCGAGTTGTAGGTGAGATTAATGCCGGATGTGGGGCATGTGAATCCTGCGAAAGGGGAATGGACAGACATTGTCCAAACAGAACAGTTCTGGGAATTTTAAAACGAGATGGCGCATTTGCTGAATTTTTGTCATTACCTGAAAAAAATCTGCATGTAATTCCTGACTCCATAACTGATGAGCAGGCTGTATTTGTTGAACCGTTAGCTGCCGCATTTGAGATTAAAGAGCAGGTGTCATTGCAGCCGCAATGGAGTGTTGCAGTAGTAGGTGATGGACGACTAGCCCAACTGATCATTCAAGTTTTAAAATTAACATGTCCTAATTTGACATGCTTTGGAAGACATCCGAGCAAACTTGTGAGTCTGGTGAATGGTGGAATAAAGATAAAAATTGGCATCGAACCATCTGATGAACAATCTTTTGACTTGGCAGTGGAGGCAACTGGGAGCAATTCTGGATTTGGAGATGCTATGAAATTGATCAAACCGCGAGGAACCGTGATACTGAAATCAACTATAGCATCCAGGGAAAACCTAGACTTGACTCCAGCTGTAGTAAATGAAATTACGTTAATCGGATCCCGCTGTGGGCTATTCAAACCCGCAATAGATGCACTGGCATCAGGAATTGTCTCAGTTGACTCTATGATTGACTCTACTTTTCCGTTGGAGCAATTTTCAAAAGCCATTGAACATGCAAAAAAACCTGATACGCTGAAAGTATTTTTGAAACCATGACATTCCAAAACTTTAGGCACAAAATGTGCCTGTGAAAATCCCTCGTAAGGTAATTTAGTAAGATTCCATTCTCAGAAGCAAATGGAACCGTTTGATTCTTTTCTGATACTGATTGCAGATTTTTTAGGGGATCATCTTTACGAAGGAATTTTCTTGGCAGCACTACTTGAAACCATAATTCCGCCAATTCCTACATTGGCAATATTTCCAACTGCTGGATTTCTGGCATCTCAGCAAGGTGTGACCCTACTTGGCTTGATTCCAATGATCATTCTTGGCGGAATCGGCGCAACAATTGGAACATCCGCTATCTATCTGATTGCGCTAAAGCTTGGACGCATTGTCTTGCTTCGTTATTTGAAATATGTCAGAGTAAATGAAAAAAAACTAGCGCGAGTGGAAGTTTGGTTTGAAAAATACGGTGACAAGGCGGTGTTTTTGGGAAGAATGGTTCCAGTGATGAGGGAGATGATTTCAATTCCTGCTGGATTGCTCAAAATGAGAATTCCAAAATTTGTTACATACACTTTTGCAGGCTCTCTAGTTTGGTCTACTGGGACTATTCTGTCTGGATATTATTTCGGCGCAACAATTGGCCTTGGCACTGGTATGATCGCACCCTTGCCTTAAAGATCAAAAACTACCCAGCGTCTTCTGTTTCTTTTCTTCCCATATTAGCTCCCGCATGCCCAACTGCATCCTCAAAGAGTTTGCAGTGGCAGGACCGAATCCTTCAAAGTGATTGTTTGCCATCACCATTGCCGTTGGGATGTCTTCGATTTCTTGGAGTCTTTGTGCCCAATTGGCAATTAACTTTCCTTTGTTTTTTGAAACTTTGCCAAACTCTGAATCTGGAATGGACCTGTCTCCAATCAATCTGACATAAAGATAGTCCGCTGTAATCGGCATTGGGTTGTTCACTCCTGCCACATCGTTCCAAACAAGGCAGTGCTTGTTTTGTTTTAGATATGCGATTGCATCTTGCGAAAACCATGACTCATGTCTCCCTTCAATTGGATATAGAAAATCATCTGGCAGCAAATCAAAGAGTTCTCCTAGCCTTGGTTTTGCCTCCTCAAATGACAATGATGGAGGCAGCTGCAAAACAAGTGCCGAAACCTTTTCATGAATTGGAGATAATGACGCCAAAAACGAAAAGACTTCGGAGTTTACTCTGTCTAATCTTTTTTCATGTGTAATTGCAGATGGAAATTTTGCTGTAAATCTAAAATGCCGTGGAGTATCCTCATTCCATCGTCGCACGATTTCCTGTGCTGGAATTCTGTAAAATGTGGAATTTATCTCTGTGATTTCAAAAAGCTGAGAATAATATTTTAGCCATTGGGAATTTTTTAGATTTCTAGGATAAAATGTACCTGACCATCCTTGGTAACTCCATCCAGTACAGCCAACTTTGATATTCATAGTCTTTGTTACACTGATAGTGTTTTTACAATTAAGCTTAGTGATTTTAAAAAATGGAACTTGAGACCAATAACGATTAGTTATTTGGTGAGAGCTCCAACTTGATATGATAATGTGAACTTAGTATTTAGATCATGCTGATGAATTCTACATTCTGGTTATATACAAAATGAGATTTAATCATATCACTTGTTTAATTTGAAAATTATTTTTAAAATCAAATAAGAAACGAGGTGTGGTGGAAAACTAGACGAACTTTAGATACTTCTATCTTTTTCGTGTTTTCCCATTCCTATCTGCCCACTTAGTCAAAGTTTCTCATCTGAATC